>JALWAF010000116.1:0-4184 GCA_027016355.1 Candidatus Moraniibacteriota bacterium
GGTTTTCTCGCATTGTTTCAAAATCAATTTGATTTCGTACGTATCTTGTGCACCATTTGTATTCTAATCCAAAACTTTCTAGTCTAGTCCATGGTACATTTAAGTTATAATGTGCATATTTGATTTCTTCAAAGATTCCCTCATTAAACCACTTGTCCATTCTTTTTTCTATTCTATCAAATAATACTTTTCTTTTGTGTGAAATAGCAATGAGTAGATGTTTATTGGGATTAATTTTATGAATTTTAGGTTTTGGAACATGGCCTAATTCTGTAGCAATTTCAATTGCACGTACAAGTCTTACAGGATTATTTTTATCTACTTTTTTTGCATATGCAGGGTCTAATTTTTGCAATTTTTTGAATAATTGCTCAGGTGTTTTATTTCGTAATTTATTTCGTAATATTGAGCTTGGTTTCACAGCAGGAAAAGATGAATTTTCCAGTAATGCTTGAGCCCAAAACATGGTGCCACCTGCAATAATTGGCAATTTATTTCTATTCCAAATGTCATTTCTTATGTTTGTTGCTTTTTTTATAAATTTTGTGACGTTGTATGAAGTATTAGGGTGTACTATATCAATCATATAATGAGGAATGTTTTTACTTAAATAAACTTTCACAACACCTGTTTTAGCACCATTCAATGTCCAACTTATGGTCGACCCTAGGTTGGACCTTATTTCAGATTTGTTTAAAATTTTAAAGTCACCATTGTCTAAATGTTGGATAATTTTTAATTGTCCAGGCTCTTTGCCTGTTCCTATGTCTAAATATCTATAAATTTGTCTAGAATCTGCACTTATTACTTCACCATTAAATTGCTTTGCAATTGCAATCGCAAAATCAGATTTACCTGAAGCTGTGGGTCCTATAATTGTAATTGACTTTTTACTCATGGTTAGTATAATTATTTTATTATATGAGATTTTTTAAAAAAAGGAGAGTACAGTGTCAAAAGAAATTAAAAAAATAAGTTTGGGAGAGAAAAATGGTAAAGATCAATATGTTTTCATTAGATTTTCTGATGGTTCATCAGAAAAATATCTCATAAAAGATTTTCCATATCCCAATGGAGGTCCTGTAATATTAGGATCTTATGAAATGGAATTGATTTCAAAAAAATAGGAGAAAAACCAACTATTAAATAAATTTAATAGTTGGTTTTTATTAAGAGATTTCTTTTTTTATTTTTTTGATAAAATCATCAACGCGGATTATCCCTTCATCACCATTGTCACGAGAACGCACAGCAACTGTGTTGTCAGCAACTTCTTTTTCTCCAACTACTAACATATAGGGTATTTTCGATTTCTGAGCAATTCGTATGCGCTTGCCAAGTGTTTCAGAATCATCATCCAATTCAACACGAAATCCCTCGCTTTGTAGGCGTTCTACAACACTTTGACCATAGTCATTAAATTTATCAGATACCGGTATAACAACAGCTTGGACAGGAGAAAGCCAAAGTGGAAACGCTCCTGCAAAATGTTCAATAATAACAGATAGAAATCTCTCAAGAGAGCCAGCAATTGCACGGTGAATCATAACAGGAGTTTGTTTATTACCATTTTCATCTGTGTATTCCAATCCAAATCTCTCAGGCATTACAAAATCAAGTTGAGCAGTTGCAAGTTGCCATTCACGACCAATTGCATCAGTAAACATAAAGTCTAATTTAGGTCCATAAAACGCAGCTTCACCTTCAACTTTTTTATAATCAAAACCTTCTTTTTTTGCAATTTCTTCAAGAATTGCCTCTGCTTTATCCCAATTTTTTGGGTCGCCTAAATATTTGTCTGGAGTTTTAGAGTCTCGGACAGAAACTGAAACCCAGCATTTACCTTCATCAAACATATTTAATGATGTGTAAAATTCTCGTATTACACTTACTATGTTTTGAACTTCTTGTTCTATTTGACCAGGCGTACAAAATACATGTCCATCATCTTGTGAAATTGAGCGTACACGAGAAAGGCCGAGAAGCTCGCCAGCCTGTTCATCTCGATATACCATTGTTGTTTCCATGTATCGGAGAGGTAACTCTTTGTATGAATGAGGTTTTGCAGCAAAGATTTGTGTGTGATGTGGACAGTTCATGGGCTTCATTACAAATTCTTGATCAGATTGTCCTTTAACTTTGAAAAGTTCATCACCAAACTTATCCCAATGCCCGGAAGTTTCATATAAATCTTTTTTTGTAATATGTGGAATTGTGACTTTTTCATATCCGTGTTTTGCTTGGAGGGTTTGAATTTTGTCCACAATGGTATCTCTGAGAGTTGTTCCTTTTGTAGTAAAAAGTGGCAGTCCAGGACCTACTAAATCTGAAAAAGTAAACAAATCCAATTCTTTGCCAAGTTTTCTGTGGTCTCGTTTTTTTGCTTCTGCTAATCTTTTATTGTATTCATCAAGTTCTTCTTTTGTATCAAAAAGCACACCATAAACTCGAGTAAGTTGTTTACGATTTTCATCACTTTTCCAGTATGCTCCAGCCAGACGAGTAATTTTGAGAGCTTTGGCATTTATTTCTTTTGAATTTTTTACATGAGGACCTCGGCACAAATCTTCAAAATCTTTTGATTTATAAATTAATACAGTTTTTTTCTCTGACACGTCATTCGTGAGTGACTGTGTACCCTCATTTGCCAAATCATCTATAATTTCAACTTTATATTTTTGACCTGCCTTTTCAAACTTTTCACGAGCTTCGTCAATATTCATTTCACTTTTTTCAAAATCAATATTTTGCGAAATAAGTTTTTTCATTTTCTTTTCAATTTTTTTGAGCTCATCCTCTGTAATAGGTGAGTCAGTTTCTACATCATAATAAAACCCATCTTCAATCACAGGACCAATACCAAGCCGAGCATCTGGATGTAAATCCAAAATAGCCATAGCAAGGATATGAGCCGCTGAGTGTCTTTTTACATCAATTTCGTTTATTTTTTCTCTACACATAATAATAATTTTTAATTATAAATTTTAAATTTCAAATGAATGACAATTAAAAAACACCAACAATATATCATTTTAGAAATGCTGAGACCCTGACTTTGTGGTACTGACAGAACAGTGTTCTGTCACTACTACCACAATAAATAGGGCGGTTCCACTCAGCTTCCTCACAATATAATCATGTGGGCGCTTTGGTATCATGTGTAACGTCCATGAAAATCTACGCAAACTCAGTAGGTAGTGAATCTACTTCATAGTTTGTATTTAATTGTATGTATATACTTACATCAAAATTACTTATTGTCAAATTTTGGATTTTATGTTATGGTTATATGTTAGTTGTTTAATAAAAAAATATTAAAAAAGGAGATTGTAAAATGGATAATAAAGAAAATAATATTATCATTTCTCGAGAGACCTCTCTTAGTGAGTGTGGTTTTTCAACGAGGGTAATAAATTGGTTGTATTTTGCTAAAATCAAAACAATTGGTGATTTGTTGAGAGTAAAGAATGGAGAAAAAACTCTAGCTAAAATTAAAAATTTTGGCAAAGTGTCTTTAAGTGAAGTATTGGAATTCATGAAATCCAATGGATTACAATTTGATTGTGATACAGATACTAAAAAAAGTAATTTACATATTGATGAAATAGATATGAAAAGCATAGAACTTATAACAAGTTCTCAATTTGAAATACAATGGATTATGGAATTAAATAAAATAGTATATTTTTTTCTAAATGCAATTGCAGAAGCAATTATGGACGCACAAGGTAAACAGTCGTCCTCTAGTCCTATAATAATATCGGATATTACTTATTCCTGTGACATTGAGCTCAATAGTAAGGATAAGAAACATGTATATGATAAAATTATAGAATACTTACTTAAGCATGGTTGGAAAGCTGAATTCACTTGTTTTGACTCAAGTGAATCATCTAATAAAATTGTTGTAGAGCAAATCGCTCCAGCAAGAAGTTATACCGTTTTGATTGTAGCTATAGAGAGTAGAAAGGGAGGTAAAAATGAATATTGGCAAAGGGATTGCAGTAGCAGGAATATGGGGAAGCGTAGCAATAATTTCATTTAATGTAGGTGGTGGAAGCAGTGTTTCGATTGCATTACTAGCTGTTTTTGCCACATTTTTTGTGGTGGCCAACAGTTAAAATACAGGACAACTAAATTTAATGTTTAGTTGTCTTTTTTTGTAAAGTTATATTAATTTGATA
>JALWAF010000116.1:4194-8667 GCA_027016355.1 Candidatus Moraniibacteriota bacterium
AATTTATCTTTACGGTAGAATAATTATTTCTTCAAAAAGATATTTTCTTTACCGACTAGTTTTTCGATTTCTCCTTCGCAATTTAAGTTATAGTTAATTTTATAAGAAGTTTTCATTTTTTGGTTGTTGTGAATTAAAAATATTGATGTATTTCCGTCTTCATATTTATCCAATACTTCTTTTATTTTACTTATCATTTCGTGATTACCATTTTTTGGTAGTGTTATGAAAAGTTTTTGTTTATTTATCAATTTGTCACGTTCTTCTTTTTTTTGAATTAATTCTTCTTTTGTATCTCCGTATTTTTTGCGAGTTGCCATTACTTGTTTAGCAAATTTATTTTGCTCTTCGTCTATCTTATCTATTGTTTCTGCTAGAAATTTCAAATCGTCATCTTTATCAGATAAATTTCCCTTCATTACTACTGGCATACCTTCTACAAGCAATTCTTTTTTTTCTTCAAAAAGATTTGGAAATATTAAACATTCTGTTGTACTCTTGCCGTCTTCAAGTGTGACAAATGCCATGTTTTTTCCTTTTTTGGTGAGAATTACAGTTACAGCAATAACTATGCCACCGACAGAAATTAATTTGCCTGCGCGATCTTGTTTGAGATCATTGAGAGGAACACACATGTAATCTAAAAAGTCTCTAAATTCATTTGATGGATGATCAGAAATGTATAATCCAATCAGTTGTTTTTCCCATGCCAGATGTTGTTTTTTGCCAGAACTTTCGACATGCTCTAGGGTTATTTCAGCGCGAGACAATTCTATCCCACCAAATAAAGAATTCTGATTTGAATTTGCACTTGTACGTAACTCTTTAATAAATGTTATGATGTTTGGCATACTTGCTAAGATATCATCTCTAGGAGCAAAATCATCAAAAGCGCCTACCATCGCAAGTGCATCAAGAGATTTTTTGTTTAGATCTTTTGAATTTACACGAGTACATACGTCTGTTAAGTCTATATATTTACCATTTCTTTTTCTCTCAGCTACTATTTCTTTTGCCACTGGTTTACCCACATTTTTGATAGCATTTAATCCAAATCTAATGCGAGGCTGTTTTTTATCTTTATCACTTTCATCATAAATTACAGCAAATTCTTGAAAACTTTCATTCACGTCAGGTGGTAGAACTTCAATTCCCATATCACGACATTCCGCCGCTTCGATTGCGATTCTGTCTGTATTGCCTTGATCAGCTGTCATGAGTGCCGCCATAAATTCAGCAGGGTAGTGAGCTTTGAGATAAGCGGTTTGATAACCGATGAGTCCATAGCATGCAGCGTGAGACCTATTAAAACCATAACCAGCAAAAGGCTCAATGAAGGCAAATACCTTTTCAGCCACATCTTTTTTAACTCCTTGTTTCACGCAACCGTCTATGAATTTTATTTTTTGTTCTTTAATAAGTTTTATTATTTTTTTACCCATTGCTTTTCTCAAGATATCAGCTTCTCCAAGTGTAAATCCTGCTAAATCTTGTGCAATACGCATAACTTGTTCTTGATAAACAGCGACTCCATAAGTATCTGCTAATATTGCCTCAAGCTTTGGATGTAAATATGTAACTTTTTTCTTGCCATGTTTACCATCGATAAAGTCAGGTATCCACTCCATAGGACCCGGACGATAGAGAGCTACCATTGCGATAATGTCTTCTAATACTGTTGGTTTGAGTAGTTTGAGATATCTTTTCATCCCGCTGGACTCTAGTTGAAACACGCCGGTAGTAAGTGCGTTTTGAAGTAATTCATATGTTTTTTTATCATCAAGAGGTATAGTGTCTATATTTATATCAACTCCGTGTATTTTTTTGACCATTTTTAGAGTATTTTGGATAATGGTTAAGTTTTTTAGTCCCAAAAAGTCCATTTTAAGAAGTCCAATCTTTTCTACGGCAGAAAATTTTGTACTAGAAGCATATTGAGTAACTGTAGCCTCATCATCACCAGAAACTCTTTGCATAGCAGTGTATTCAACCACTGGTTTATCTGTAATTACGACACCACATGCGTGAATTGAAGAATGTCTACACAATCCTTCAAGTCTACGTGCAGCATCTATCAAATCACGAGCATCAATGTTTTCTTTGTGAAGACGTTTAAAATCGGGAACTTCTTCCAAAGCTTTGTCTATGGAAGTGAATTCCGGTATAAGTTTTGCTACTTGATCACAAAATCCGTAAGCATAACCCAAAGCACGTCCTGCATCGCGCACTGCCGCACGAGCCGCCATTGTACCAAAAGTAATAATTTGAGCGACATGGTCTGCTCCATATTTTTTGCGAACATATGCTAAAACATCATCTCTTTTATCATCAGCAAAATCAAGGTCAACATCAGGCATTGAAACTCGTTCCGGATTTAAAAAACGCTCAAAGAGTAATTTATACTCAATAGGGTCCATATTTGTAATACCTGTTAGATATGATACAAATGAGCCAGCGGCACTTCCACGTCCAGGTCCAACAACCACTCCATGATTACGCGCCCAATTTGTGAAATCTTGGACTATCAAGAAATAAGAGGCATAACCGGTTTTTTTTATAATATCAAGTTCATAATCCATGCGATCCCTATGTTCTTGTGTAATATTTTGTCCAAATTTTTCCACTAATTTTTGTTCACACATTTCTCTCAAGACATCATCGGCAGTTTTTCCTTCAGGTATGGGATAGTAGGGAAGTTTTGTGTGTCCAAGTTCTATTTCAAAATTGCAACGCTCGGCTATTTTGTTGGTGTTTTCCAAAGCTTCTGGTATATGCGCAAATGCCTTTCTCATTTCTTGTTCGGTGCGAAATGAAAGATTGAATTTTTTCATATTAGGTCTATCTCCTTCATCCACCTTACGGTTCATTTTAATACAAAGAAGTATATCATGTATATCAGCATCTTCTTTTTTTATATAAAAAACATCACCACAAGCGACAAGTGGTATTTTGGTTTCTTTGTTTAATTTGAGGAGACCTTCATTTATCGTTTGTTGTTTGTCAAAGTCTGGATGATCTTGTAATTCTAGAAAAAAATTATTATTACCAAATATTTCGTTGTATAACAAAGCTTTTTCTTTTGCCTGTTTGTAACCATCATTTCCGAGTAATTCATTAACTTCTCCATAACTGTTTCCAGAAAGCGCAATAAGTCCTTCAGAATGCTCTCTCAAAACATCATAATCAACACGAGGGTGATAATAAAAACCGTCTAACTGTCCTTTTGTAATAATTTGAAGAAGATTTTTATAACCCTTTTCATTTTTTACCAATAATACTAATTGATTTACTTTGCGAGCTGTTGCAGAAGAAGCTTTATTTTCCATTCCATTTGGAGCAACTAGAATTTCAGCACCAAAAATTGGTTTTATTCCTCTTTCTTTTGCTTGCACTTGAAAATCCACAAAACCATAAACCGCATTTCTGTCAGTTAAAGCTAGTGATTTCATCCCTTCTTTTTCACAAGCATCCAAAAGATCATCAATCTTTGCAAGACCGTTAAGCAATGAAAAATCAGAATGTACATGTAAATGAGTGAATGACATAAGGTATAGTAAAAAGTTTATAAAGTTAAAAGTCTATAAAGTATTGTAGCATAAAGGATGTTTTCGTGGCAAAAAATGAAAAAGGAAATAAAAAAGAGAATAAAATATGTATTTTATTCTCTACGATGAAAAATTATTTTTTCAGGAATTCCTTGATGGCAATGACAGCATCAGCATCGCTGGAAAGATTGAGTGTAGTGCTGTGCCACTCAGTTATTTTGCCATTTCTACAGAGTCCGGCGGCATTAGGTGCTTTGGTACAGATATCATCGATATCATTTCTGACAGCACTTTTTACCATATCTTTGTGTGATTGAATAAAATCAAATACAATCATTACTGATTTTTCTGGATATATCCAAGCAACAAATTTATACCCTAGTGGCATATCTGTTGTATTGATTTTTCGCCAAACCCCCTTAATTTTTCGGTCAAACAGGTAAACATTCATCTTTTTCTCCCTTTGCTTGTGTTTGTAAAACATGTTATTTTTAACGTACCAACATAACATGCTAGCATAAAATCATGAAAATTGCAACGTTTGAAAAAGAAAAAGAATTACAAAAGGCTCATTATGATATTATAGTGGGAGTAGATGAAGTAGGGCGTGGACCTCTTGCTGGACCTGTTGTGGCAGGCGCTTGTGCTATTAAAGACGTTGCAGATTTTGATGGAGTGATAGATGAGGGCAATTGGAAATTGATTAGAGATTCTAAATTACTTAGTGTTAAACAGCGTGAAGAAGTTTTTGAATTTGTAAGAGAAAAATTTTTTGTCGGAGTGGGGAAATGTAGTCCCAAGGCAATAGATGAAATAAATATTTTGCAAGCAACATTTTTAGCGATGAAAAAAGCATTTGACGCAATGGAAAAGGAAATGGATAAATCAGAAGTTTACAAAGATGCCCAAAAAATGATAGTAATGATAG
>JALWAF010000117.1 GCA_027016355.1 Candidatus Moraniibacteriota bacterium
TTATTAATTAATATAGTTTATGGTAGAAGAAAATAAAGATGTAAATACAATAAAAGAACAATCTGTGCAACGCGCACAAACACAGCCTAGTGTGGCACAAACACAACAAGTGCCAAATAATACAGTGCAATTGCGCTACAGTGGTTTTTGGGTGCGAGGAGCAGCACATGTTATTGATGGTTTGGTTTTGGCTATTATATCAATGATCATTGTAATGCCACTAGGATTTTTGATAGGGTTTACATCAGCGATGAGCGAATCTAAATTTATGGAATTTATGGGTCAAGTAGTTATGATTATTATTGGATTTGCAGTAAGTTGGGCTTATTACATTTTTATGACACATAAATTTCAGGCTACTTTGGGTAAGATGGCAGTTGGTGCAAAGGTACTTGACGAAAATGGACAACGTTTGTCATTGGGTAAAATTGTTTTGCGAGAAACGATTGGAAAATTTATTTCTGGAATTATCATGGGTATTGGATATTTGATGATAGCATTCACATCAAAAAAACAAGGTTTGCATGATATGATATCTGGCTCAGTTGTTGTTTATAAAGACGCACAAAAAGGTGCAAATACAATTGTTGTAGCTATTGTATATGTTTTGTATGGGCTTATAATGATGGCATTTATGGCAGTGATATTTTTCTTGGTGTTTGTCATAGGTGTGGCGGCATTGGAAGACGGCACTTCTGGTTCAGGTTCCTTTTTTGACTATGTGAATAGTGAGATGAATGATGATACTTATACCGATGATAATTCGTTTTTTGATGATGATTATTACATGAATGACGATTTCTCATCAGAAGATACTGGAGTTTTAAAATCAACAGAAGATGAAGTAAAAGGAGATTATTAAAAATTAGAGTAATATTAATAATATAGTTTATGGAACTTACAAAAGATGAAGTGCGTGACATCGCTACATTAGCAAGAATTGGTGTAACAGATGAAGAAGTTAATACTTATCAAAAAGATTTGTCTAGTGTGTTGGGGTATTTTGAGAAATTGCAAGAAGTTGATACGGAAGGCGTGGAGGAAATTGGACACATAACAGGTGTAACTAATATATATCGTTCTGATTCTGTAATTGAGATGGATGAAAAAGACAAAAAAGCAATGATGGACAGTGTGCCAGATAAAAAAGATGGGTATATTAAAGTTAAAAGTGTATTATAAATTAGGCACCAGATAAGTAGTTGAGTAGATGAATTGTATTATATATGATTATGATTCTACATGTCTGTGATGTCTATAAATTTTAAATATGATTCGAGATTTACATGAAAAATTATTAAATGGAGAAACAAGTGCAAAAGATCTTGTTCAAAAACATTTAGAAACAATTGATAAAAAAGATAGGGAGTTACATGCATTTTTGACTGTAACAAAAGACCTTGCTTTGGAACAAGCTGCAAGAGTTGATGAAAAGATAAAAAATGGAGAAAAAGTGGATTTATTAGCTGGACTGCCATGTGCATTGAAAGATAATATTTGTTTAAATGGAACAAAAACAACAGCGTCTTCAAAAATACTTGAAAATTATATTGCACCGTACGATGCAACTGTTTCAGAACGTATAAAAGATGCAGGTGCAGTTATACTGGGTAAAACAAACCTTGATGAATTTGCCTGTGGTGGTAGTACGGAGAGTTCTGCATTTGGTCCGAGTAAAAATCCAATAGATACAAGCCGTGTGCCAGGAGGCTCTAGCGGTGGAAGTGTTGTGTCTGTCGCTTCTGATGAAGTTGTGTGGGCATTGGGAACTGATACTGGGGGATCTGTTAGACAGCCATCGAGTTTTTGTGGAACGGTTGGATTGAAGCCTACATATGGACGTGTGTCTCGTTACGGTATTATTGCTATGGGTTCAAGTCTTGATCAGGTTGGTCCTGTAACAAAAACTGTAGAGGATGCAGCTATTGTATTGTCTCGAATTGCAGGACGTGACAAATTGGATGCAACAAGTGCAAAAAGTGCTGACAAACCATATGAAGATTATTGTCTAGGGGACATTAAAGGCGCAAAAATTGGTGTGCCAAGTGAATACTTAGGAGATGGATTGGATGATTCTGTAAAAGAAGTATTTATGAATGCAGTAGAAAAATATAAAGAACTGGGAGCTACTATAGTAGACGTAAAATTACCACACACTGAATATGCATTGGCGACATATTATATTATCATGCCAGCAGAGCTCAGTTCAAATCTAGCTAGATTTGATGGAATTCGTTATTCCAAAGTAGAGGGAGTTGAACCTGAAACAGTTTTGGATCAGTATCTAGAAACACGTGGTAAGGGTTTTGGTCCAGAAGTTAAAAGACGTATCATGCTGGGGACATATATACTGTCTGCAGGATATTATGATGCTTATTACAAAAAGGCTCAAAAAGTTCGTTCACTTATAAAAAAAGATTTTGAAAATGTTTTTGAAAAAGTGGATTATATATTTACACCAACTTCACCAGAAGTAGCGTTTAAGTTTGGTGAAAAAACAGACGATCCTCTCAAGATGTATTTATCAGATATTTATACAGTAACTGCAAATCTAGCTGGAGTACCCGCGATTTCAATTCCACTTGGAACAGTAGGAGTTGAGGGAAAAGATTTGCCAGTTGGTGGACAAC
>JALWAF010000118.1:0-2423 GCA_027016355.1 Candidatus Moraniibacteriota bacterium
CTGTCTGCTCTCACTTCCTTTGGTAATGTATGAAAGTTTGTTTTTTGTTTTGACATAATTTTTTTATTAGAATTATGTCTTTTATTATACCATAGTTTGGAGTGGAATTGTGTGGTTGGTTAATAAATCGATGCACCTCATCAATAAATAAAATCGAACGTGTACCAAGTCTTGCATAGCTCTGTGCATCTTCTATTGCACTGCGCACATCTTTTACTCCAGCATTAATTGCTGAAAGTTGTACAAAATGCGCATCTGTTTCACATGCGATTATTCTTGCTAGTGTTGTTTTACCTGTACCTGGAGGTCCCCAAAGTATCATTGATGATATATTATCGTTATCAATCATCACACGTAAAACTTGATCTTTCCCTACCAAATGTTTCTGCCCATAAAAATTTTTCATTGTTTGCGGACGCATACGCTCCGCCAATGGCTTTTGTATATTCATATACACCATTATTACACAAAAACAACATAATACAACCTTTCCACTTTAAGGTTTCTGCTTTATACTATAAATACTATGAAACAAAATATTGTCACAATTGATGAAGTAATAAAAGCATTCAAGAACCCACCTGCTCATGAGGGAGAAAAACTTGTACGTGATGCTTTTGAATTTGCTGATGCAGCACATAAAAATCAAAAACGAGCAAGTGGCAAACCATATATCAATCATCCACTTGCCACAGCAAAAATACTTGCAACAATCGGGATGGATGCCCGCACTGTTGCTGCTGGACTTTTACATGATGTACCTGAGGATACACCAGAGACACTATCTACAATTTCCAAAAAATTCGGACCAGACATCGCACAAATGATTGAAGGAATTACGAAGCTTGGTCGTATTAAATTACGTGGCACAAAAGAAGATTATAAACTTGAAAATTGGCGTAGAATGTTTTTGGCAATGGGAGCTGATATTCGTACAGTTATTATTAAACTTGCTGATCGTCTGCATAATATGCAAACATTAGAGTATTTGCGTCCAGATAAAAGAATTCGCATCGCACATGAAACAATGGAAATTTACGTACCAATCGCAAATAGACTTGGTATTGGTGAAATTCGTGGTGAGCTAGCAGATCTTTGTTTCATGTATTTACAGCCAGATGATTATCAACGCACAAAACACCTTAGCGAAGAAAAACTAAAAGAAAAAGAAGCTTACGTAGAAAAAGCAATTAAAGAAATTGGGCAATCCTTAAAAGAAGATGGGATTAAATATATAGATATGCACGGACGTGCAAAAAATATATATAGTCTCTACCTCAAATTACAAAAACATGACATGGATATCAAACGTGTCTTTGATCTCATTGCTATACGTATTATTGTGCAAGACGTCACAGCCTGTTACGAAACACTTGGTATTGTACACAAAAAATATCGTCCAATGATTGGACGAATTAAAGATTATATTTCCTTGCCAAAACCAAATGGCTACCAATCAATCCACACAACAGTTTTTGGTCCTGATGGTCGTGTACTCGAAGTACAAATCCGCACACAAAAAATGCACGATGAAGCAGAGTTTGGAATCGCTGCTCACTGGCTCTATGAAACACGCAAAAAAAGAGGTTGGACTAGTTACTTTCTTCCAAAAAAT
This sequence comes from Candidatus Moraniibacteriota bacterium, assembly GCA_027016355.1. Classification (GTDB taxonomy): domain Bacteria; phylum Patescibacteriota; class Minisyncoccia; order Moranbacterales. Next base: position 1,616 of record JALWAF010000118.1, read on the forward strand.
GATAAAATTACTAAAAAGGAAGTAGAATGGGTCAAGCAATTACAACAGTGGCAAGAAGAGCTCGGCAATAATCCTGAGGAATTCATGGAAGGATTGAAAGTTGATTTTCTCAAAAATCATATTTTTGCTTTTACACCACTTGGCGACATCATAGAATTACCAGAAGGAGCAAGTATTGTAGATTTTGCATATGCAATCCATACAGATGTTGGACATACTGCCACAGGTGCTCGTGTTGACGGCAAAATGTCAGCACTTAATTCTATCGTACATAACGGTCAAATTATTGAAATAATCACCGATAAAAATAGAGTATTACCAAATGCAGACTGGCTCGAATTCGTAAAAACTTCTCATGCAAAAAGTGCAATAAGACGCGCTATAAACAGAGCAAAAAAAGAAAACTCATTATAAATTTACTATACCAACTTCAACCTAGATAAAATATTTTTTAACTCATCTTCTGAAAAATATGAGATCGTAATATTGCCACCGTTTGCACCCTCTCTGACGCGAACTTTTGTGTCAAAATATTGCGTCAACTGATTTTCTAGTCTACGTGCATGAAGTGTTTGTTTTTGATTAGATTGCCTCTTTTTCCCATGTTCTGCTAACATTGCTTTATTTTCTGCTTGTCTCACAGTAAGCTTTGCATCAATAATCATTTTATATAGAGCAATTTGTTTTTGAGGATTTGAGAGACTCAAAATTACCTTTGCATGACCTTCTGTTATTTGTCCTGCAACAAGTCCCTTTTGTATTTCTATCGGCAACGAAAGTAATCTTATTCGATTTGCAATAACTGACC
>JALWAF010000118.1:2433-6349 GCA_027016355.1 Candidatus Moraniibacteriota bacterium
TCCCAGTACGAACAGCAATTTCTTCTTGTGACAAATCAAATTCATCAACTAATCTCTTATAAGATTTTGCTTCCTCAATAGCATTTAAATCATGTCGTTGGATGTTTTCTATGAGTGCAAGTTCCAACTTAATTTGATCAGTCAAATCATCATGTTTTTTAATCACGACTGGCACTGTTGTTAGCCCTGCTTTTTTTGATGCTCGCAATCGTCTTTCTCCTGCTATAAGCTCATAATGATCACCCTTATGAATTGCAATGAGAGGTTGTAATACACCATGAACTTTAATCGAGCCTGTTAATTCAGATAATTTTTCTTCATCAAAATAAGTGCGTGGCTGTTCTTTATTTGCATGCAACATCCCAATTGGAATTTCCTCTATAGAATCACCCTTGTCACTGTGTTCATTAGTTAATTGAGGTTTGGCTATTTTTTTTGAATTTTGTATAGAACTATCATTATGTTTACGTGGCATAAGTGATTGTGTTTTTGAATTTTGTGTTAAGTTTTTTTGTGGAATCAATGATGATAACCCTCTTCCTAATCCGTGTTTTTGTGTCATATTATTTATTTTCTAATGCAATTATTTCTTTTGCTAATGCTTTATATGCTTTTGCCCCTTTATTAAAACTATCAAACACAGAAATGGACTGTCCAAAACTCGGTGCCTCTGCAAGTCGCACAGTTCTAGGAATAATATTTTCAAATACCCTACCTGGGAAATGTTGTCGCATCTCTCGCACAACTTGTTTTGCCAATCTATTGCGCCTATCAAAAAGCGTAATGACTGCACCCATAATTTGTAACTTCGGCTGCAAATTATTCTGTACCAGATCAATAGTTTCCAGCAATTGTCCAAGTCCCTCCAATGCATAATATTCAGCCTGTACTGGAATAATAATATTGTCTGATGCTACAAGTCCATTAATAGTCAAAACTCCTAAACTTGGTGGCGAATCAATTATGATATAATCATAATCTGTCCGCACTTGTCTGAGAACATCATACAGGCGAAATTCTCTGTTTTCCACATCAACAAGCTCCACATTAGCCCCAGCCAAATCTGCTGTTGCTGGAATAATATGCAATCCTTCTATACCAGTGCCTACTATTGCGTCACGTACATTGCCCTTACCAACCATAGTTGAATATAAACTATGTTCAACATGTCTGGGATCAATACCTAGTCCACTAGTTGCGTTGCCTTGTGGGTCTAAATCTACCAAAAGCACAAATTTTCCAGCCTCAGCCAAGTAACTTGCCGTATTTACTGCACTTGTCGTTTTTCCAACTCCGCCTTTTTGATTAATAAATGAAATAATATTTGCCATTTCTTAAATATCTTAAATAAAAATAAAACCAAAAAATCCTAATTCACATACTTGATTATATATCACAATTATACTATAATACTTCAAGTACCACAATAAAATACAAAGTAAGTCCTCACATGCTTAGTCATAAAAAAATTGTCATTCCCGCAAAGGCAGGAATCTAGTACATTTTATATGAATTGTATGTATAAAACAAACTTACATATAAATATTATGCCTCGGTGGCGGAATTGGTAGACGCGTTGGACTCAAAATCCAATGTTCGCAAGAACGTGAGAGTTCAAGTCTCTCCCGAGGCACAAAAAAAGTACATTTATTTAAATATGCTTTGATATTAAACAAAATTGAAAAGCTCTTTAAAAACAGCTCTTTACATATACTATTATGAGGTGATTTGTTATGAAAATACGAATTGGCAAAACTCGCATAGTTATTATTATCGGATGCTATGCTTTTAAAGTGGTACGAGTTAGATGCTTTGACTTTATCTGTAAAATAATTAAATTACATTATCACAAAATTAAATTTGGTAATGAATTTGCTTACAAAAAACTTCATAGGCACAGCAGAACACAGCTACTAAGAGATATGTTTTTGGCATGTTTTTTAGCAAACTACAGAGAACACAGGAATTGGAAACGACTAGAAGAAAACGAGAAATGCCTCTATGTGCCTACATTATTTACTATGTTTTACATAATAAATATCCAAGAGCGTGACGACGTTGCAAGTCCACAAAACAAGCATAAATTTATAGCTTATGCTCATAATAGAAAATGTGGGCAACCTGTCATTGATGAACTAAATCAAATCGACAATAAATCCGCCAACGGCAGAATATTGGACTATGGACATACAAACGTTACAGCTTAAGTTGTAGCGTTTTTTATTTTACAAAGTATTTTTTAACATTCTTTTTCTTTTTGGCTCCTTCATTTTTTCTATTGCATAACGTAGTGTTGTACGAGGTACATTATTATAATTTTTTATCAAGAATTCTTCTACTATTTTTTCATCTCTCTTCCAAACTTCCCTGAGCATCCAACCCACAGCTTTGTGCATCAAATCTTCTTTGTCATTAAGGAGCTTTTTTGAAAGTCTTAATGTTGTTTTTAATTTGCTCTCACGAATCATAATCCATGTAGCAATTATCCCCACTCTTCTTTCCCACAAAATTTTTGACTTAATAAGCTCATCTAATTTTTTTTCCTGTTCCAAACCATCCAATATTGCTTGACCTAAAATATAATGAGCTGACAAATCCACTAAATCCCAATTATTTATATATTTTAAATTTTTCATATAAAAATCTAAAATTTGTTTTTGTGATTTTTTATCTTTTATTTTTAAAGCTTTTTTATTATTTTCAACTAAAATTAAAATTGCACAAAGCCGTACTTCATGCAATTGTGATTTAATATTTTTTTGTAATTGTGTAAAAGTTATATCTAAATTTTTCTTTGCAACCTTTCTGACATCCGGCACACGCACACCCATGAAGATATCTCCCTCACCATACTGTCCTTTGCCAGTTTTAAAAAACCACTCATTGGTTTTTTTGCGTTCAATTGAGGCGTATTTTTGTAACTCATTTTTTAAATTAATCTCTTTCATCTTTTGAGAGCTGTTGCCTTGTTAATTCAGTTATATTTTCTAATAAACACGCAATAGTAACAGGTCCCACTCCTCCAGGAACTGGTGAAATGATAATATCTCTATCACTACAATCACTAATATCAACATCTCCGACGGTTTTATCACCATCTTTGCTGATGCCTCCATCTATTACAACAGTATTATCACTTATATAATCACAAGATATAAAATTCTTTTGACCACATGCCGTTACAATAATATCCGCCTCATTTAATATCGTTTGCTCTTTTGTATTCAACCGTTTCTTATTTATACAAGATATAAATTTAACCTCAGCTCCTTCTACTTCAAATGCATGAGTCATTACTTTGTCAAAAATATCACTCTTTCCAACTATTACAACTTTTTTATTTTTCACACTACTTACTTCAGAATCAATTAAATCCATAATTGCATGCGGAAAAACTGGATACACACACAATTCATTATTTATAAATTTTTGTTGATTGACTTTATGAAATCCATCGACATCTTTTTCAGGATCTATCAAGCCAACAATTTCATCCGCATCTAAATGTTTTGGCAGAGGCAATTGTACTATAACTCCATGTGTATCAATATCATTATTCAAAAATTCAATAGCACTTTGAAGCTGTGCTTTTGAAACGTCCTTATCAAATGTATATTTACGCAATTCAACCCCAACACCCTTTGCAGCTTTTTCTTTTAACTTTACATATAAATGTGACGCATCATCATCACCTACCAAAACTACAGCTAACGCTGGCTCAACTTCTAATTTATCAGCAATTTCTTTTACTTGTGTTAATTTATTTGCTGCTATTTTTTTACCATCAATTTTTTTCATAATCACTTTAATTCAAAACTTTTTATCTGCCTCACATTAACGCCATGTTTTCCACGTTCAAATAATTCAATACTATTTACTCTAAATGAAAAATCATACTTTGGCAATAAACTTATAT
>JALWAF010000118.1:6359-8476 GCA_027016355.1 Candidatus Moraniibacteriota bacterium
ATTTTTTTCATAATCATCTTAAGCTAAATTCTTTTAATAATTTTTTATTAGTACCATAATCACCTAATTCAAAAACACCAATTCTATCAACAATAAACGAAAAATCGTGTTTTGGCAAGGTCTCAATATTAAGATCTCCATTACTGTCAAATTTAGAAAATGTAATATGTGGTAAATTATTATCCCAATCATCAGAAGTTTTTGTACAATTATTTCTTTTTAAAATTTTCAAAACCGCTTCATATATAGATAAAATGTTCTCATCCAGTTTGAATGAGGTATCTACCCAACCTGAATTTATCCTATAGCCAGATTGACTTATATCAAATGGTTGTATATTACTCAATTCTACTTCAAGTTCTTGTACAACATTATCAAAATCTTTTGCGGAGGAGCATTCAAAATGTGCAATTGTGATATGAGGAAAATTATTTTGTGTGCCCAACACAAAAATACCCCCATTTTTTGCAACAAGTGTACTCATCTCAATTGCCCTATCACGCACATCATCTGGCAAACTAATAGCAATATTATATTTCATAGCTTTTACATTCTTATATATTTGTTTATTGCTATGGTTTTAAACCATTGCATCATCGTATCGTAGGAACGGACCTATGTGTCTGTCTTTGATTCACATTTTCATTTTTTGATATGCTTTGGCTGAACACATAGGTCAGCCACTACAAAATTACTGCTAAACTTACCGCTACTAACAATCCCAATGAATAATACAAAAATACAGCATAACTTACTTTTTTAATCCATGCGAGGAAATAATGGATTGTTGCAAAGGATGCTATAAATGATGTAATAACTCCAATAAACATTGAGGTGTTAAAATCACCTGACCAATCCAAAATCAACATTAGTCCAGCACCTGCAATAATCGGTGTGGCAATAAGAAATGAAAACCTAGCCGCATCTTCACGGTTTAACTTACACATCCTTGCTCCCGAAATCGTCATACCACTTCGTGACACACCTGGCACAAGAGCAATCATCTGTGCAAGTCCCACAACAATTGATTTTTTGGTATTTACATTTTCCAAAGACTTATCTCTAGCAAAAAATCTATCAGCCACAAATAATATAAAACTTCCCAATGTTATAAGTAATGTTGTTACAATTGGACTAAAAATTATACTCTCAGCTTTATCTCCGAGCAAAAAGCCAACAATAACAGCAGGAATTGTAGCGACTATAATATAAAGCAAGAGACGAGGATTTTTTTGATAAACTTCCATATCTTTTCGCAGATGAAAAATATTGAGCCAATCACGCCAAAAATACAAAACAACCGCCAAAAGCGAACCGACATGTAACGCAACAATAAAACTTACAGTCAACTCATCAACATGCAAAAAATACTGCGTCAAAACTAAGTGTCCAGAACTAGAAATCGGCAAAAATTCTGTTATACCCTGAACCAGTCCAAAAATAATTGATTGTAATATTGTTAATTCCATACACCTAAGTATAAAACAAAAAGTGAAAAGTTGAAAGTAAAAAACTACCTAATAAAAAATTATTAGGTAGTATATATAAAACATCTATTCACATAAATCAAGTGCTTTAAGTTCCTCTACGAGATCAACAATCTCATTTATGCTATCAACACCAACAACGGCACATTGTGCGAAGGCATCAGCAATGTAGGGTTCCATATCTTCAGCAGAGTACTCATCATTTACAACAACTGAGCCACCATCTTTTTTCATAATACCAATTTTGTGTGCAAAAACTCTCGCATTATAAAACGACAAAGGAAATTCCATATTATTGCGATATTTAAAAACAATAAAATATGTTGTTTCAAGCAGTTGTTTTCTAGTATTTCGTTTAATCTTACTTTGCACTTCTTCCATCATTTTAATCCACGCCTCTTGAAACGTAACACAATGGTGACATTCTTTTAAGTTAATAATGACACAATATTCTTTTTTCATTTTTCACTCCTTTTCATATTTTTAAAGAATATGTCACAAAATACAACCACCGCTATCATATCACTAAAAAAACGTTTGTCAATATACCCCCTCCCCTCTTATTAGGAAAATTTTGAAGTAAACCGCATAATACAAATAAACATACTCAAACTAATTATCTCACAATAC
>JALWAF010000119.1 GCA_027016355.1 Candidatus Moraniibacteriota bacterium
TACCTCATCTATGTGATCAAGAGCTTTCTGTAAACCTTCTAAAATATGAGCACGATCTTTTGCTTTTTTGAGGTCAAATTTTGTACGACGTACTACTACTTCACGACGATGTGCTATATAATATTCTAAGATTTCTTTTAAATTTAAAATGCGTGGTTCAATACCATCAACAAGTGCAAGCATATTTGCATTGAAGTTTTTTTGTAAATCTGTGAGAGTATATAGTTTATTGAGAATTTTTTGGGGATAAGCATCTTTTTTTAGTTCTATAACAATACGAACTCCATCTTTACTAGATTCATCACGTAAAGCTTTGACGCCAATAATTTTTTTGTCTTTTATTAATGTAGCAATTTTTTCAATAAGAGTTGCCTTGTTTGTCAGGTATGTCATTTCTGTTACAATTATTGAAAATTGATTTGCACGACCTTCTACAATCTCAGCTTTCGCTCGCATTGTGATTCGTCCACGACCTGTTGCATATGCTTCACGAATTTCTTTTTGATTGTATATCATACCTCCAGTAGGGAAATCTGGACCTTTGATGAATTGCATTAAATCATCAGTATCGGATTTAGGTTTATCTATTAATAATGTAATAGCATCTGTTAGTTCGTTTAAGTTATGTGGGGGTATATTTGTTGCCATACCAACAGCAATACCCATTGTTCCATTTAATAATAATTGAGGAAGTTTTGCAGGCAATACTGAAGGCTCTTGATGTACTCCATCAAAATTAGGTCGGAAGTCAACGGTGTCTTTTTCAATGTCAAATAACATTTCTTCAGCAATTGGGCGCAACTTTGCCTCGGTATAACGATAAGCGGCAGCACCGTCCCCATCCATAGATCCAAAGTTTCCTTGTCCCCATACCAGTGGATATCGAAGTGAAAAATCTTGGGCCATACGGACCATTGTGTCGTATACTGCTGTGTCACCATGCGGGTGATATTTACCAAGTACCTCACCCACAACTGTTGCACTTTTACGAAATTTTGCAGAAGGCTTAAGACCTGTTTTCCACATTGAATACAAAATACGACGATGTACAGGCTTTAGTCCATCACGGACATCAGGTAATGCACGAGAAACAATTACACTCATTGCATATTCAAGATATGATTTACGCATCTCCTGTACAATTGGTTGTGGGGAAATATCTTGATGTACAGGTTTTTCTTCGATTTTTTTCTTTGCCATAGGATTAATAAATTTATTTATAAATGGTATTACACAAAAAAACTACAAAAAACATCCTCCTTATGTTTTTTGTTTGTGTTTTGTATTATTTTTCAGTCAACTACTCCTTATAATTCATATTACCAAAAATATTGTAAGGATTAGTTGACTGAAAATTGTTTAGATTTCGTTTTGTTTTGCATTATTTTCTAATAACTCATCAATTGACACAGGTTTTTCAGCAGGAGTGGTATTGTTCGGATTAAGTTCATTTATACGTTTTTTAATTGCATCAATTTCTTGTTGGGATTTGGTATCAGTGTGTATCTGTAAAAAACTTGTTCGTAAAGAAACGAGCCAAATAAAAATTATTAAAAACATTACTGTACCAACAGCCAGCCAAACATAACGCATTCTGATATGTTCTGGCTGCTCGCGAATATTTTCTACTTTTTTTTCTATTTTATCAAACATAATGAGTTTGTTAAAAACTTTATAGATTTTTTAGATGACTTTTAGTAAAGCTACTGTCATCGATTTGTTTTCAATGTCCTTTTTCTTAATCACCAGCTTGTCTTCTTTGGTTTTTGGACAATTACCAATTTCATTACAAAAACCTTTTTTATCAACAAGTGTTTTTACTTTTAATCCTTTTGTTTTATATTGCATTGGTATGATTAATTTTGCTTCTAGTTTTCTGGCTATTATTTCTGCAGTTTTAGCATCAATTCCTTGAGTATCTCCTACTGGGATAAACAAAATATCAGCATCTATAATAGTATCTAAAATTTCAGGTGAGAGTTCAGTGCCAATTGCTCCTAAATAAGCTATTTTCATATCTTCTACATCTAAAGAAAACACAACAGTGTTACCACGAACTTCGCCACCACTATGATCAGCAAGTGAATCAGAACCAATAATATTTATACCAGCAACAGCATATTCACCGGGCCTATCAATGATTATAGGATTACCACGCAACACACTAGGATTATTAAACATTTTATCAGGATGAGGAATCAAAACAATATCAGCATTACTCTGTGGTGGACGAAGTCCAAATTGTTTATCATAAGGCGCAAATACAATAGTTACGTCTTTACTGCCACGTCCTTCGGTTTTGGCTATGATTTTAAAACAAGATAAGCCATGATATGTAATATGCATACAGTTTTTTTCAATATAAATTTAGTACGTTTCAACTATGTCTGAAACGGTATTTTTTACCTATTTATAGTAGCATATATGAGAATTTTTGTCATCTGAAATAGAAAAATAAATTAGAAATCTTGACCGCTATAGCTCATAAGTAAATGTTACCGAAAGTAAGGCTGCATAGTTCATAATAGGGTTACCAAGAGGAAATGTATTTTTAATACA
>JALWAF010000120.1 GCA_027016355.1 Candidatus Moraniibacteriota bacterium
GATTTCGGTTTTATGCTTTTTGATTTAGTCATAACTATTTTTTATAAATATCTTCAAGAGTTTGTCCTTCTTTAGTTTTCCACTGTTTCCAGCCATTTGTTAAGTTCCCTAAAATTACATTTGAGGCTGCACTTGGGCTATTAAAAATATGATCTTTAATAAAAACATATAAAGTATCGTTTTTTTGTTTTTCTATAACACCATTTAAAATCAGTTTTTCAATATTTTTTGGGTTTCTTTCGGTATACGTGCTTGATAATTGAGTTGTTGCTGTTGAGCCTTTATAAACAACAAATCCATCATTAATTATACGTCCTGTTGCCTCAGCTCCTTTTCCCTTACAAAGAAATAATGGATCAGTTTTTTCATTATTTTCTTTTAATGTTATTTCTTGCAATATCGGATATCCAACAGCTGTTAGTAATAATCTTAAATTATCTAAAAATTCTTCCATTTCTGCCATATCTGATTCTGATAAAGATGGTAGTTTAGACTTAACTCCATTTTCTAAGTTGCACCTTTCTACACGTCTAGCAATTTCTATACATCTACTTTCTAAAAACTTTACATGCGCTTTTGTGAGATTATTATCTTTACTTACAAAAGCAATTGCTGTACGCCAAAAATCTTTTGAATTGTCGTGTGTAGTCAGTCTGTTCCACAAATTCTCAGCCTCACCAATATATGCAGTAGTTAGTAAATCCTCCTCATCCTCTTTTCCGACCAAAAAATATATTGCTGGCTTATTGCAATCTTGACGATCTTTTATATCTTTTAATTTTTTTCTTGGTATAACTATTGCTTGACCAACCCAATTACTCAACTCAGCAGTCTTGAGTCCATTTGGTTCACCATCAACTAGAAAAATTTTTATTGTTTTTGCCATAATATTTACTTTATTAAATCCTCAATAGAAACCCCCAATGCTTTGGCGATTTGTGCCATAACCATAACGGACGGTTTTTTGATTACGCTACTTTCAATTTTTGTTAGGGTGGTGTATTTAACACCAGATTTTTGCGCAAACTCTTCTTACGACAACCCAAGCTTGTTACGTAGCTTTTTTATATTTTTCCTAATATATTTTTTTATTATAATTTAATAATCTGACAGTATTTGTCTACTATAACATGTTTTCATTTACAATGATAACAAATGCGTATAATTTTACAAATTAAAACCGCCGTCGCCCAAAGGGCTATGGCGGTTGACAGCGGTGAGAACAGGATTTACCCGTCCGCTATCGCTACCGAGCATAAACTTCTCATCCTGTTCTTCTTCATAAAAAGTAAAAAGCCATCTAAACGATGGCTCTTTACTTTTTGCGGTGAGGACAGGATTCGAACCTGCGAAGAGTTTAACCCCTTACACGCTTTCCAAGCGTGCGCCTTCAACCACTCGGCCACCTCACCATATTCTTTACTACTTCAAAATAACTTTATTATAATTTGTTTTTTCTTTATGTCGGCGCAGCGTGCGCTCTGTTGTTCTCCTTTGACCACTCGGCCACTTCACCTTCTAATATCTTGGACAGGTCAATGACACTGTCCCTACTAAATAATATTTTCTACAATAACACTAAAATGTAAATAACGCTATCAAATCTTACAACTAATACATACTAAATGTGTATCTTTAAGGATACCTTTAAAGATACAAAATCTATGCACTTTAACAAGTGTGTTTAAATTACACAATTCTAGTGCCTGTAAGTTCTAGTTTTTTGCCTGCCTTTGTAGATCCTAATACTGTTATAACTAAATCCTGTGTGTGTAGCAATCCTCTATCTTTTGCTTCCTCGATAGTTTTATCAATACATTCTCTGCGACTATTTTCTCCTACAAACAAAAATGAATGCACGCCCCATGCAAGTGCTAATTGATTATAAGTTTTTTGATTATTTGTTGCGACCAATATAGTTTGGTCTGGTCGGAAATGTGACAACAATCGTGCAGTATATCCACTCTCTGAAAAGATAACAATCGCTTGTGCATCTAATTCTCGTGAAAAATCATATGTGGCATGTGCGACATTTACTTCTTCCGATGAAAATGTGAGTGACATTGCTTCGAGTACATCATCATATGGAGATATTTCTGTTTCACTTGCTACCTGAGCCATCGTACGTACCGACTCTACAGGATACTTCCCCATGCTAGATTCTCCACTAAGCATCACAGCATCTGTATGATCTGCTACAGCATTTGTTACATCTGCCACTTCGGCTCGTGTTGGTCTTGCATTGTGTTCCATACTTGCAAGCATCTGTGTTGCTACTATCACTGGTCGCAAATGACTAATTGATTTTTTCAAGATATCTTTTTCCAAAATTGTAATACGTGATGGATTTGCTTCAATACCTAAATCTCCTCTGGCTATCATCACAGCATCTGTCGCTCTCAATATTCCATCTAAATTATTCAGTGCTTCTTTGCATTCAATTTTTGATACAATCTTTGGCAATTGCATATCATCTACAATAATTTTTTTCATATGTTTACGAAGATCTACAATATCCTGACCATCACGCACAAATGACATTGCTACAAAATCTACATCATGTGCAAGCGCAAAAGCCAAATCATCATAATCTTTTTTTGTCACTGTTGGTAGTGGGATGCGTGCATCTGGAATATTTATGCCTTTATGATTTTTTACTAATCCACCATCAATAACATCAGCAATCGCATATCCCTCTACAATATCGACAATACGCACTTTCATCAATCCATCTTCTATAAGAATTTCATTGCCAATTGATAATTCTTTGATAATTTCTGGACAATCCAAAACAATCACTTTTTCATCTTGTGCATTTTTTTTAATTTTTGCATCATCATATGACACATCAAAAATCCGTACAGTTTCTCCTTGCTCAATTTTCAATTCTTTTTCCATATGCGTTCGTACTCTAGGACCTTGTAAGTCAGCTAAAATTGCAACAGGTACTCCCACATTTTTTGCAGCAGTCCGCACATTTTGCATTACACGCTCATGCCATTCATATTCACCATGTGAAAAATTAAACCGAGCAACATTCAGCCCTGCTCGTATCATATTTTCAAGTATTTCAACCGTTTCTGAAGCAGGTCCTAGCGTTGCTACAATTTTTGTATGTTTTTTTATTATTTCTTTTTGCATTTTTATATTTTAGTTTTACAGATATTATTATTTTTTACTCCCGTAAATTTATTATACCACAAAAACAAAACAAGCCGTCTATTTTATAAGACGACTTGCTTTAAATAATAATATCTCTAAATATTATTTGTCTAATAAATGAATTCCGCCAATAAGTGGCAATTCTTTCATTTTTCCATTTGCTGCATTCATTATTCCCATAATCCAAAAAACAAATAATGCTAAAAAGACAAATGGCAATATAAATCCAAATATTCCGAAAGTGATAGCTGTCAGAATAATGCCTATAATCCACACACCTGCATTTGCAAGTAAAAGTACTAAACTTTGATTTGCATGAAATCTTGCAAAAGGAGAATCCTTTGCCTCAGTTACCAATGGTAAGAAAAAAATAAAATATGATAAAATCGCCATTGTTTTATTTTTCTCAACATCAGCAGGATCAGCTTGCATTACAGGTTCCTGTGGTGCTTGCTGTTCAGTTTGTGGCTGTTCTTGTTGTATATTTTGCTCTTCCATAGTGTCACCTACCTTTCTATTTTATATATAAAATTATTTCTTATATTTATCTTAAGTATACCAGATTATCCAACTTCTGCAATCTCTTGCAAAATTTCATCTGGCAATCCCTCTCCTGGTACAGTTTTCCCTGGATAACGCCATGCACTTATTATATGTATTTGTTTTGTATTTTGATTTAATGCACCCAAAAATGCCGTCATCTTTTCATCCATAGCAGCGTCATCTTTTTTACTGGCTGTATTTTTTTTAATTTGATACATGACCCAAATTTCATTTGTCCATGTTTTTTTACCATCTTTACCTTTTTTAGTGGACTGTGGTTGTACAACAGCAACTGTATTTTCTGTTATACCCTCTTCTATTCTCATAGGACTCTTAATCACGCGAGTAATTCTCTGTGCACTAAGTCCATAGTGACGCATTTTCATTTTAACATGACTTGTCCAATAATATTTATTTGAATTTTTTGGAGGTTTCCAATGCATAAATTTATGATTAATCCAAACTTCCGCGTAATCTAGCTATTCTTTCTTCCACAGGAGGATGTGTCATGAAAAACTTCATCATATTTTTATTTTTAAGCGGATTTGCGATAAATAAATGTGCCGTTGTATTTGATGCAGTTGCCACAGGTCGAGTGTCCGCACTTATTTTTTCTAATGCACTTGCTAATCCTTCAGGATATCTAGTCAACAATGCTCCCGAAGCATCTGCCAAAAATTCTCTCTTGCGTGACACTGCAAGTCTAAGCATCGTAGCAACAAGTGGTGCAACAAAAAGTAACAATAAACTAAATATTAAACCTACAACCCCACCACCATTATCCGAATCACCTGAAAAAAATGTGAGTCTACTTGCCATTGCTATTATACTCGTAAATATAACAGCAATTGTCCCAATTAATATATCTCTATTACCAATATGTGACATTTCATGAGCTGCAACGCCTCTTATTTCTTCTTTAGTTAACTTGTCCAACAAACCACGCGTAAAAACAATCACTCCATGTTCTGGATTACGCCCAGTTGCAAAAGCATTTAATGCCATATCGTCAATTACATAGATTTTTGGCGTTGGTAATCCGGCAGTAATTGCTAAATTATCTACAATTTCATACAATTCTTTAAAATTTTCTCTCGAAATTTCTTTTGCATTTGTCATTTTAAGTACCGCTTTATCAGAAAACCAATAAGACCAAATACTTGTACCTATTGCAAAAACAGAAGCACCAATCAATATTAAACTATTGTTAAATATCACAGAAGCTAAAAAACCCACTACAATAATAAAGCCAAAAAACGTAGTCATAAGTAACCACGTTTTTATAATATTATTTGATTTTTGTGTATATAATGTTGCCATAGAGTTATTTATTGTCATTTCTGCGAAAACAAAAACCTAGAACTCCCTATAAATATTTTTCAAAAAAATATGTTATTTCTCATAAAAGCCTAATTGCGTATACTGAATTTCTTATTAATCTCTAGATTCCCGCCCTGCCTACTGGACAGACAGGCTTCGCGGGAATGACATTTTTTGTTAAAATGTCACTTTTACATTTTTTCTTTCAGCTTCATCTTCAATTTCAAAAAACTCACGCTTTGTAAAATTAAAAATAGAAGCAATAATATTACTTGGTACAGTTTCAACTTTTGTATTGTAATCACGTACAGTTCCATTATAAAATCTTCTTGATGCTTGGATTTTATCTTCTGTATCTGTTAAATCATTTTGCAATTGCAAAAAGTTTTGATTTGCTTTTAAGTCTGGATAATTTTCTGCTACTGCAAATAATTTACCCAATGCTCCAGAAAGTCCTTGTTGTGCTGTTGCTAATGCAGCCATATTTTCTGCTGTTGCACTATTTGCATCGATATTAATTGCTGTTGCCTTCGAGCGAGCTGCCATCACATTTTCTAGTGTCTCACTCTCATGTTTTGCATAACCTTTAACTGTTTCTACAAGATTTGGAATCAAATCATAACGCCTCTTCAATTGCACATCAATATCACTCCATGCTTCATCAACACGCATACGCATTTTTACAAGAGTATTGTAAATACCGATTGC
This sequence comes from Candidatus Moraniibacteriota bacterium, assembly GCA_027016355.1. Taxonomy (GTDB): domain Bacteria; phylum Patescibacteriota; class Minisyncoccia; order Moranbacterales. Next base: position 5,734 of record JALWAF010000120.1, read on the forward strand.
CATTGCTATTAATATACCTATAACAATAAGAATGATTATTCCGAACATACTTTTTAATTTATAAATTATATTTTTAATATATCATACTTATATCAAAAAATAAAGACCTATGTTATACTTAAGTATATGATTGAAATATTACTACAATACAAATTATTTTTAATTCCAATTATTGTTATCTTGTGTGCACAATTGATAAAGTTTTTACGCCTCTCCTTAAAACACGGATTTCGATTAGATGATTTATTTGATCCTGGACATTTCCCAAGTGCTCACAGTGCATTTGTTACATCTTTAGTCGTTACAATTGGATATTATGAAAGTGTTACATCTGGCACATTTGCTGTTGCAACTTGTTTTGCTTTCATTACAATTTACGATGCACTACGAGTTCGAATGCATATTGGCTTGCAGGGCAAAACACTCAACAAACTTGTTACCGAAATTGATTCTATAGATCCCAAAAAATTTCCTCATCTCAAAGAACATGTTGGCCACTATGCAAATGAAGTCGCTGGAGGTATTAGTATCGGCGTTATACTGAGTATTTTATTAATTTTACTTATTAGCATCTTGCAATAATTCACGTACCACACTACGATCATCCCATGGTTCAAGCCTGCCGTTTGCAACTGCAATTGCCTGTTCAGAACCCTTTCCTGTTATTAATATAGTATCATTATCTTTAGCGAGTACTATTGCTTTTTTGATTGCTTGGCGCCTATCTTCAATTAGAAAAAGATTTTCATTTTCAATTTTTCCGCTCTCCTTCGCTCCTTTTGCTACATCATTAATTATATCCATTGGATTATCATCATATGGGTCTTCATTTGTTACAATCACATAATCCGCACCTCGCCCAGCAATACGCCCCAGCTCAGCTCTACGCGCAATGTCCCGTCCACCGCCACATGAACCAAGTACATGAATAATCTTTCTTGATTCAAGCACTGCTATTGTCTCATATAATTTTGTTACAGCAACTGGCTCAAATGCATAATCAACTATAACTGTAAAATTTTGCCCTTCATCGATTCGTTCAATACGTCCAGGTAAACTTCCTATTTTTTCTAAACCAACTTTTATAGAATGATTATCTACACCAAGCGTTTTACCAATGCATCCAGCCACTGTCGCATTCATTGCGTTAAATTTTCCAAATATATACATTTGAATATATTTTTCTTCAAATGTAAAATAAATACCCTGTCTATTTACACCTTTATATTTATATATAATTTTTTCTACTTCTGAATCTTTAACTTTTACATCTACGTTTTGTGTAAAACCAATCTTATGGTCTGCATTAAATTTCAAAAAATCCTCCGCATGATCATCATCTAAATTAACAATGATAGTTTTATAATCTTTTCTTCCGCATATATTTTTCTTTTTACATTTGCCAACATGAGCAAACAGTTTTTGCTTTGCTTTTTTATAATTTTCGAAATTTCCATGTGAATCAATATGTTCTGGATATAGTCCAGTAAAAACGACTGTATCATAATTAATAAATCTATGCCTGTGTTGTATAATTCCTTCTGAAGTTGTTTCTATAATTGCCGTATCACACCCATTTTGCACCATTTTACGAAGCATTCTTTGTGTAAAAAAACGTCCAAGCATTGTCATCTTTTTATCATTGAGCCATTCATTTTGCCCATCAGAAAATATTGCTGTTGATGTATAGCCCACACGTTTCCCTGCATGTCTCAAAATTGCCGCTGTCATATATACAACTGTTGTCTTACCTGTTGTACCTGTGACTCCTATAACCGTTAATTGATTACTAGGAAATCCAAAAACAAGTGCTGCGATAAAATTAAGCACATAATGATATATTGGTTGTATTATTTTGAATAATCGCTGTGGAATTATTTTTTTAATTATGATAAATATATGATTCATATGTCTATTATACTGGAAAATGAAATCTTGCATATACTTGCATTATTTTTATATCTCCGCTATACTTCTCACAAAATGTTTTAATACACATAAATTAACAAGATAAGGAGGCACAGAATGTTAAGACGATTTGTTCTTTTAACAACTATTGCATTTATTCTCAGCTTTACTAATGCAATGGCAGCAGAAAAAAATGTGACCATTACATTTACGTACAATGGTCCAACTCCGATACAATATCAAGTTGAGTGCAATGGTACTATTGTACATTCATTTGCACCTGGTAATTTTTCGGAAGAATTTAAAATGAATGTAACAGAAAATGAATTATCATTTGTCATAATTGCTGTAACAAATGATGGAGTGTATCGATCAAATCCATATATGAAAATCCTTCATTCAAATGGATTATTGCCCCCTGAAGGATTTCAGTTGGTAAAAACACGCATATATATTAAATATGTGGATATTAAAACGCCCAGTTGAGAAGCATCAAAAGCTATTGATAACAATCAATGGCTTTTTTACTTCCATTTTTGCAAAAATCGATACAAATAATATTTCTTTCGTGAAAAAATTATATCATATGAACCTTGTGTTAAAAAAAAGTCAACATGCGGGGCAAATCCTCTTTTAAATCTCGTAATTCCTTTTTTGCCATTATCATTACTTTTGGAAAACACTCCACCAAAATCATACCAATGA
>JALWAF010000121.1 GCA_027016355.1 Candidatus Moraniibacteriota bacterium
GTCTTTGGTTGTTCATAGCGTATTTCCTACTAAAGCCACCCTGCCGGGTGGCTTTAGTATACGGCTATCGCCTTCAAACGTACACCCCAGCTATGCTGGGGGTTTATAGATTAATCAAAAAACCGACCTAATTGGTCGGTTTTTTTTGATTTAAATCGCGCTCAAATCCCTTGTGCGTACGATTTATTTTTTGTCTTCTGCTTTGCGGAAACCTGTTCCTGCTGGGATCAATCGTCCGATAATGACATTTTCTTTCAAGCCTCGAAGATGATCTTTCTTTCCAGAAATTGCTGCGTTTATAAGTACGCGAGCAGTTTCTTGGAATGATGCAGCTGACAAGAATGATTCAGTAGATAGGGCAACCTTTGTGATACCAAGTATCATAGATTCTCCTTCTGCTACTTCACCTTTTCCTACTTCAGCATTTGCATCATTAAATTCACTTAGTTCTACAATTTCACCAGGAATAAGAGTTGTATCTCCCGCCTCTTTAATTCTAATACGTGAGAACATTTGTCTAATAATAATCTCAATATGTTTATCATTGATTCCCTCACCCTGTGAAGCATAAATTTCTTGAATCTCACTAACAATATACCTGTGAACTGCTTCCTTACCCATTGTTGCATACAATTTTTTCAAATCAATGTGACCTTCATTTAATTGTGAACCAACTGCTACAAGATCACCTTTTGCAACATTAAGTGTAGAGTTTGCTGGTACATTGTATTTCTTTTGTTTTTTCTTTTTATCATCTGTTTCAATGATAACTGTAATGGTTTTACCTCCTTCATCTTCAATTTCAATAACCTTACCATCAACTTCAGAAATAATTGCTTCACCTTTTGGTGAACGTGCCTCAAAAATTTCTTCAACACGAGGAAGACCTTGTGTAATGTCACTTCCAGCCACACCTCCAATATGGAAAGTACGCATGGTTAACTGTGTACCAGGCTCTCCAATCGCTTGAGCTGCTACAGTTCCAACTGCTTGACCCATTGCAACCAAGTTACTACGACCCAAATCCAAACCATAACATTTCTGACAAATTCCTCTAAGTGTTTTACAAGCTGTTGCTGTACGGATTTTTACCTTATCAATTCCCGATTTATCAATTGCTGCTGCTTGTTTTTTGTTAATTAAATCACCTGACTCAGCAAGCACTTTGCCAGTTTTTGGATGCTTAATTACTCCCAATGCAGTTCGTCCCACAACACGAGAGGCAAAATCAAGTCCAATACGATCCGAATCTTCACGATATACAAATCCACCAACCCTATCACCACAATTTTCTTCAGTAACTATTACATCTTGCGCCACATCTACCAATCTACGTGTCAAATAACCTGCTGTTGCCGTACGAAGTGCTGTATCAGCCATACCTTTACGAGCACCATGGGTTGAAATAAAATATTCCAATACATCAAGACCTTCTTTATATGAACTTCGCACTGGCAACTCTAAAGTTTCACCAGTTGCTCCAGCCATAAGACCTTTCATACCTGTCATCTGAACTACAACCGATTCACTACCACGAGCTTTTGAATAAACCATGGAATATACTGGACCTTCCTTATCAAGTCCATCTCGTACAACTTCCGTAATTTCATCTTTTGCCTTATTCCATACATCAATAGAACGATTTTTTCGTTCTTCTTCTGTAAGAAGTCCCATGTCGTAATTTTCTCGAACTTCTGTAACCTTTGCTTGTGCATCTTTCAAGATTTTGGCTTTCTCTTCTGGGACTTTTAAGTCATCCATCCCCCAACTAATACCTGAACGTGTTACACTTTTAAATCCTAAATGCTTCACCCTATCAATAAACAAAGCTGTTTCATCTTGTCCAACAGTTTCAAGCATTTTTGCAACAATTCCCTTTAATTCTATTTTTGTTAATTCCTCATTAACAAATCGCATGCTTTCTGGCAAAATATCATTAAACATTGCACGTCCTGTTGAAGTTTTGTAAGTTTTTTTCTTGTATTGTAGATAAATTTCAGCATTAACATCAATGATATCGTTTTGATAAGCCAGTATTGCCTCATCAATTCCTGCAAAAATTTTACCTTCGCCTTTTGCTCCTTTTTTGATATGAGTTAAGTAATAAACTCCCAATACCAAGTCAAGTGATGGAGTAGTAATAGGATCTCCGCTAGCCGGTTTAATAAGATTCTTTGATGAAAGCATGATATTTGCAGCTTCATCACGTGCTTCTTTTGTAAGAGGTACATGAACTGCCATCTGATCGCCATCAAAGTCAGCGTTAAACGCAGCACACACCATAGGGTGTAACTGAATTGCTTTACCTTCAATAAGTACTGGCTGAAATGCCTGAATAGAAAGTCTATGAAGAGTCGGTGCACGATTTAACATTACATAATGATGTGAAATGATATCATCCAAAATCTCATATGCTTCTTCTGTTTCATTATCAACCATTTTCCCAGCTGTACGCACATTGTGTGCGTATTCACGTTCAATTAATTTATTGATAATGAATGGTTTAAACAACTCAAGGGCCATACGTTTTGGCAGACCAGCTTGATGTAATTTTAATTGCGGACCAATTACAATTACACTACGCCCTGAATAATCAACACGCTTACCTAATAAGTTCTGTCGGAAACGTCCCTGTTTACCCTTCAAAGAATCTGCAAGTGACCTAAGGGCTCGACGTTGTCCAGTTGAAGCTGCTACAGATGCTTGTCCACGACGAGCGCTATTATCAAATAGTGCATCAACAGCTTCTTGTAGCATACGTTTTTCATTTCGTGTAATCACTTCTGGAGCATGTAATTCCATCAGTTTCTTAAGGCGGTTATTTCTATTAATAATACGACGATACAAATCATTCAAATCAGAAGTTGCAAATCGCCCACCATCAAGGGCAACCATCGGACGTAAATCAGGTGGAATAACTGGAATTGCTGTTGGTAACATCCACTCAAGTTTAATGTTTGCCTTTTTAATTCCTTGATAAAATTTAATTCGTTTGAGTATTTTTTTCTTCGTAATTGAATCAGCTTCATCAACTTTTTGAGCTAATTCCTTTCTCATTTCGTCAACATCCATCTCAACCAAAAGTTCTCTTACAGCTTCTGCTCCAATACCTGCAGAAAAAACCTGTCCAAAACTAGTAGATAAGTTGAAATATTCTACTTCTGTTAGGATATTATATTTTTTCATATTCCTAAGTGCATCACGCTTTGAGCGAAATTGTTTTTTCAATTCTTGCAGTGTCTCTTTGTCATCAGCAGCTTTTAATTCTTTCTGTTTATGTTTAAATTCACTTTCTAGATTCTCCATTGCTTGTTTACGTGCTTCTAAATCCACATCAGTAATAATATATGAAGAGAAATAGATTACTTTTTCCAAAGCTTGTGGTGAAAGTCCTAAAGCAAGACCGATTTTACTAGGAATACCTCGTAAAAACCAAATGTGAGATACTGGTACAGCTAATTTAATATGCCCCATTCTTTCACGACGAATAACTGAACGTGTTACTTCAACACCACATTTGTCACAAGTGATACCTTTATATCGAATACGTTTATATTTTCCACAATAACATTCCCAATCTTTTGAAGGACCAAAAATTCTTTCGCAAAATAAACCATCCATTTCAAATCGTTGTGTACGATAGTTAATCGTTTCTGGCTTTGTAATCTCACCGCTTGACCATTCAAGAATGTCTTCAGTTGAAGCAAGACGCAATTGAACGCTATCAAAATCGCTAACTTTTGTTATATTATTTTCCATATTTTTGACTTTAAAGTTATATTTAGATGCTTACATTATCCGTTGAAATTTTCAACGTATAGAGGATTATTATTTTTCATCTACCTCTACATCTTTTGCATTATCTTTTTTATTTGCGTCATCACTAGACTCGACCTTTTGTCCAATGAGATTTACATTCAAACACAATCCCTTGAGTTCATTTACCAACACATGGAATGAAGCTGGAAGATTTGGGCTTTTGATTTCTTCTCCTTTGATAATTGATTCATACGCTTTTGAACGTCCAAGCACATCATCTGATTTAATCGTAAGCATTTCTTGCAAAGTGTGTGCTGCACCATAACCTTCGAGCGCCCACACTTCCATCTCTCCAAAACGTTGTCCACCAAATTGAGCTTTGCCCCCAAGTGGCTGCTGTGTAATGAGTGAATATGGTCCGATTGAGCGCATATGCAACTTATCATCAACGAGGTGATTCAATTTCATAATATACATAACACCTACCGTTGACTCATTATCAAATGGTCTACCGGTCTTACCATCTATCAATCCAATCTTTCCACTCTCTGGTAATCCAGCTGATTTTAATTCTTTTTTAATATCTGCTTCGCTCACACCATCAAGTGCAGGTGTTGCTGCTGTATAACCATGTTCAAGAGCTGCCCAACCTAAATGAGTTTCCAAAATTTGTCCAATGTTCATACGACTTGCTACCCCTAATGGATTCAAAATTACATCAACTGGTGTACCATCTGGTAAATAAGGCATATCTTCTACTGGTGCTATTCTTGAAATAACACCTTTATTTCCATGTCGTCCAGCTAACTTGTCACCTACAGCAATCTTTCTCATCTGTGCAACTGAAATTTGAATTTGTTGACTAACCCCCGTAGGCAATCTATCACCCTCTTCCCGTGTAAAAATTTTAATATCCACTACTTTTCCATGTTCGCCATGCGGTAAATAAAGCGATGAATCTTTTACATCTCGTGATTTTTCACCAAAAATTGCTCGAAGCAACCTCTCTTCTGCGGTTAAATCTCCCTCACCCTTTGGTGTGATTTTACCTACCAAAATATCTCCAGAAGACACTTCTGCTCCAATTCGGATAATACCTGTCTCATCTAAATTTTTCAGTCTATCTTCACCAATATTTGGAATATCTCTTGTTACTATTTCTGGTCCAAGTTTTGTATCTCGAACATCCAATTTAAAATCTTCAATATGAATTGAGCTATAACGATCATTTCTAAGAACTCTTTCAGAAACAATAATTGCATCCTCAAAGTTAAATCCTTCCCATGGCACAAAAGCTACAAGCATATTTTGTCCTAATGCAAGTTCACCATGTTCTGTTGAAGAACCATCTGCCAACAGTTGCCCTTTCTTAACTTTTTCACCTTTTTCTACACGTGGCACTTGATTCATAGAAGTAAAAGCATTTGACTTCATAAAAGTATGTAACATGTATTCTCGTTTATATACTTTTTTCTTTGAACCTGTTGGTGCTTTTTCCTTTACAATTATTTTATTTCCATCCACTTCAATAACTTCACCATCATTTTTTGCTATTACAGCCTGACCTGAATCAGCTGCCGCTTTATCTTCAATACCTGTTCCTACAAGTGGAGCCTCTGGTTTCACACATGACACAGCTTGACGTTGCATGTTTGAACCCATAAGAGCACGGTTAGCATCATCGTGTTCCAAGAATGGAATGAGAGACGTTGCTACAGAAATACATTGTTTTGGTGAAACATCAATCATATCTACACTAGTCGCTAAAACCATATCTGGTTTACCCCCAACACGAGCCTCAACCATTGTATTTATGATATTTCTGTCTTCATCTAACTTTGTACCGCCATGGGCTATTGTTTTACGATCTTCAACTGTTGCATTGACATATTCAGGTTTATCTGTAACAAACGGCACAACTGCTATTGTTTCACTTTTATCTTTTACAATTTTTTTAATATCAGCTTCTTGAAGTTTTGTGCCTTTTTTAACACCAGCAACACTCTTAGCTAAAATACGTCCAGCTAATGCTGTTTTGTTATTATTCACTTCTTGCTTTACAGGTAAATATGGCGTTTCTAAAAATCCATACTCATTAATACGTGCATATGTTGCCAAATGACCAACAAGTCCAATGTTTGGTCCCTCTGGTGTTTCTACAGGACATATACGTCCATAATGTGATTGATGTACATCACGCACCTCAAATCCAGCACGTTCCCTAGTCAAACCACCAGGTCCAAGCGCAGATAAACGGCGTTTATGTTCCAACTCAGCCAATGGATTAACCTGATCCATAAATTGTGACAATTGAGATGAAGAGAAAAATTCTTTAATTGAAGCTGAAACTGGTCTTGAATTAATAATTTGACCAGGCACAACTGTATCAACATCACATGTACTCATTCTGTCTTTTATATTCCGTGCCATGCGAGCAAAACCAATACGCATTTTATTTTGCACTAATTCACCAACACCTCGAACACGTCTATTGCCCAAATGGTCAATATCATCGGCAATTGCTTGAGGGTCGTTATTCATGCGGATTATTTCTTTGATAATAAGTACAAAATCCTCAACATTTAAAACACGATTTTCTGTTGTATTTTCTCTTTCTGTTTCCAAACGTTGATTCAAACGATATCGTCCTACAGCTCCAAAGTCATAGCGATTAAAGTCAAAAAACATCGAGTCAATCATCTGTTTTGCATTTTCTTCTGTTGCTAAATCACCTGGACGAATTCTTTTGTAAACTTCCTTATATCCTTCACCTTGTGTCTTGGTAATATCTTTTGCAAGTGTTTCTCCGATGTGATCAGTATCAATTATTTCAACATCATCAGCAAATAATGCTCTAATCTCCTCATCGCTACCATATCCAAAAGCTCTGAGTAGTGTTGTTACTGTCAGTTTTCTTTTGCGATCAATTTTTACATAAATCACACCATCACGATCTGTCTCAAGTTCAAGCCATGCCCCACGATTTGGAATAATTTTTGCACCAAAGAATTTTTTACCTTTGATATACTCCATTGAAAAGAATACTCCCGGTGAACGTATCAACTGCGAAACAATAACACGTTCTACTCCATTTATAATAAATGTCCCACGATCAGTCATCAATGGAAACTCTCCAAAATAAATTTCTTGCTCTTTTACCTCACCTGTTTTTTTAAATACTAATTTTGCCGTTGCACGAAGCGGTGCTTCAAAAGATAAATTTTTGTCCCTTGAAGTACGCTCATCATATTTTGGTTCATCCAAGAAATAATCAGAAATAGATAACTCCATCTCTTTCCCTGCAAAATCAACAATTGGATTTACTTCATCCAATAATTCTTGCAAACCTTTTTCCATAAACCAATCATAAGAAGCCGTTTGTGCTTCAATCAGATTTGGAAGTGAAACAGCGAGTTGTTTTTTGAAAAACTTGCGTTTTGCAAGCGAAGAAGAGGCGCTGAATTTCCCCTTTATCTTCATTTGTTTATCTTCAACCATAAAAAGACCTCCCACCACACGATACCTTCAAGCTTTGTTTAATATCTTGAAAGCTTGAATTATACCTTACTGATGGAGTTTTTAGAATGATTACTATTTAATTGTCGCACAAAATTGTCCGATGCTGCATCCAAACTTGACACGCAACCCCCTGTTTAAATAACAGAAAATCCGCATCATTAAAGTGGATTATTTTCAGTACATGGAATGATAACAGATGATAAACATTTTGTCAAATTTCGATTTTCATGATAATGAGGATAATATAAAAATTAAAAAATTGAAGAAAAAAATAACACAATGATTATACACAAATATTCAATTTCCAAAATTCTTTAGTAGAAAGCACCTGCATTTTATAATTATTTTAATAATTTTTTGTATTTATTGTGCATCTTCAACAGAATCCAAATTAGCTATATAAACAAGTCTTTGTTTTGAAGTAAATTTTGGATGACATGTATAAATAGTAAGTTGTGATTCGCTCGTATGTTCAAGAAATTTTGTGTCAGTTGTTTCTACAATGCTCCAATCTCTTACACTATAAATATATTTTTTACCTTTATATTCTATAATAATTTTATCATCCTTTTTTAATTTATCTATATTTTGAAATACTTTACTAAACTCACCATCCCCTGGATACCAACGATGACCTGTAATAACAACATTGCCTCCATATTGTGATGGAAAAGCTGAGCCTTCTTGATGTATAACACCCTTATGTAAATCCTCATCTGTTTTACCCTCAATAATATCGGCATTAACTTTAAATCCTTCTGTGTCTATTGTAATATGAAATACATTTGATTCTTGTGGTTCGCTATCATTTTTTGTAACACTAGTTACATTTTTTTGCACAGATACATATTTTTTATCATTTACGGGTACTTTTTTCTTTTTAAAAACAAAAATACTAGCACCAACTGAAACAATAATTAAAATAGTTATCCCAATTATAATAAATCGCACAT
>JALWAF010000122.1:0-1064 GCA_027016355.1 Candidatus Moraniibacteriota bacterium
ATACACAACATGGAGTCCAATATATCAACTAATTTTTTGTGCATTTAACCGTATTAAAAATTGTCATTTTTGTGAAAGCAAAACTATAATACACTTCATATATATAATATTATTTATAATAAATTTTATAATATTTTATAATCACATCGAATACATCTAAGAATTCTTTTCAACTCATGGGTATTGTTGCCCTTGCAAAAATAACAAAAAAGTAAAATTATGTTCCTAACAATAAAATATAAATGTTTAAAATATGTAATCCATTTTTTAATTATGAAAGCAAAGCATAATCTCATAATTGAAAATATAAAAAAACAGACCTACACTATATTAAAGTTAGACCTGTTTATCGTTTCGTCAAATAAATCAATAACCGGTTATCCATAATTTTATAACTAATATAATTACCACCATACTTAAACATATAATGGAAAGTGCTATCCCAATAATCGTACACAACATTTTAAAATATTTTGTTTTGTACTGAGAACGAGATTGGCTATTCGTCTTCCTTTTAGAATTATTTATTAGAAATAACCCCATCATAATCAACACGCATTCCACTAATACGCAACATCCGATTACATCCCAACATACCTTTCCGGCAATATTTGTTAAAAAACTTTTAATAAGAATAAATCCAATACTTACAATATCTACAAAAATTGTTCCTAAAATAAGAAATAATCCTGTTGCAAAAAATACTGGAATTTCAACATTCTCATACCTAAAAAACTTCATTCCTTTTTTCATGATTGTCTCCTATATATTTTGTAAGAAATAAAGTGCTCATTTGTCTGTTAAAAAACTACCATAAAATACTTCAAAGAACAAGCAATTACATATAATTATCCTGTCAAAAATACAAGTAACAAATTGAATCATGAAAAAATATTAAATCTATAATATTCTCTAATACACCAATAGTCTTATTATTCTTTTTCATCATATAATTAAATTAATTATTATTTTCAACTTCTTTTCCTAAAAGACAAATTTCCCCACCGATTGGCTCATTTGGCGTTGGAAGAATGATACATTCATTCTTTTTCGCTACGTATTCC
>JALWAF010000122.1:1074-8202 GCA_027016355.1 Candidatus Moraniibacteriota bacterium
GTCACTATCAGTTGCAAAAATTTCTCCTTCACTTAATAAATCAAAATTTTTATATTCCTTATTAAATATAAAATCTTTTGTTTTTCTTATAATGGCTTTATGCACACAAACATATCTTTTCTTTTTTGTTACGTTCAACTCATTTCCTTCAATGCATCTAAAATATTTCAAAAAAACATCCACAGCCAATTCCGCACGACTCACCGACTCTTCTAATTTGTGATGTGGTCCACATTCTAAACAAATTCCAATTTTACCTTGATTATACATATAGTCATCTGTACCACCAGGTTCCACGTTACCCCAACCAAACGAAATTACATTTACATCAAACTGTTTTGCTATATCAAATCCAGCTTTCTCAGAAATTGCAAATGCCTCACCTTTTGGATTTGTAAAACTATGTAAATCCAAAAGTGCATCACATTCATCTAAAATCTGCATCAATTCAATAGCTCTTTTATCTTCATAAGTATTTCCTTTATTACCGGATATGAAACATCTATTTAAATTTTTCTTGCCACAACGCACACCTTTTTTTATTGCTGGTATATTCCCATAAGCAAGATATACTGTTCCAGCGTCAATTTCTAACTCCTCACGCAATTTATTAATCATCTCCACACCAACACGTTCGTTTCCATGTATCCCACCAAATATGGCAATCTTCTTTCCTTGTTTTTTCCCTTTCTTAATAAATACTTGTTTACTTATTTCATTTTTCATAATCTTAACTTTAACTATTTAATATATTAAAAAAATCTTCTTTAAATTTTTCTTTATCTACCGATTGCACAACCGATACGTTCTTATTTTTTCCTTCTCCAACTCTCTTATCAACAACAGTCATTCCTCGTGTCAATTTGCCTCGTGTCTCTATTTGAATATCCATCTCTACGGTCGCAAATGCCTGGGAATTTATCAAATAATATGCAGCTACAGGATCATACATAATAGCGCCCCTTATTTTTTCAAACATATAAATATTATCAATATATTTTTTCATCATTTCATAGATAATTTCATATAAATTCGAATCATTCAAGCGTCTAAAATCAATTAACGTAAAGAAGATATTATTACACACATCCAATGGTATTAAAGTTTTTTTAATATCTGCTTGAAAAACAATGTCTGCAGCATCTGGATCTACAAAAATATTAAACTCAGCTACTCTATTTTTATTACCAGGCACATTAATTGCTCCGCCCATTATAATAATTTCTTTAATTAAAGGAATTATTGAGGGTTCCTTAACAAAAGCTTGTGCAATATTTGTAAGTGGTCCCAACATAAGAATCGTCACTTCATTAGGATTATTTATTATATTCTCAATTATTTTGTTAACTGCATTATTTGTTAATTTTTCTTCTTTATTTATTGTTGCTCCATCCAGACCATTCTTACCATGAACATTAGCTTTGATTAGCTTTCGCTTTAATGGTGCATTTGCACCAGACCACAATTTTGTTTTGCTTTCAATTAAATTCAAGACAAATCGTGCATTATTTGTTGTATTTTGAATTGTACTATTTCCAGCGACAGTTGTTATTGCCAAAATATCAAATAATCTAGATTTCTCTGCAAGCATTATTGCTAATGCGTCATCGTATCCTGGATCCGTATCAATTATTATTTTTTGCTTTTTCATATTATTAACTTATATTAAATAATTTTATTGCATCCTCAATCTTAGTAACATCTTCTATTCTTACATCAGCTACTGATGATTGTTTTTGTTTACTGATAAGAATTGTTTTAAAACCTAAATTACATGCAGGAATGATATCTGTATTTTCTTGATCACCAACTGAAATAATTCTTTCAGGTAATATATTATAATATTGTGAAATACTATTAAATCTATTACCAAAACTCTTTCTATTATTTCCATCACCAGAAAATATTTCTTTTTCAAACAAATATGCTATTCCTAACTGTCCCAAAACATTATCAATCCATATTTGTGGAGCATCAGAAATAAGAATAAGTTTAAATTCTTTATCTAATTTGCTCAAAATATTATTTAAATCTTTATGAGTTTCTATAAAAATATTTGCTTCCACATCCCAAACATAGTCAAAATAATCTTTCCGTAATAAATTAAATTTTTCTTCTAGTGCAATACTTATATTATCTCCATATTCTGTTCTCAAAACTTTTAAAATCTTACTTGCCTCATCCTTCGTTTTATTTAATTTAATTTGAACAAAGGAATTAGCATTTTCTGCTATCCTTTTCTTTAGACCGGATTTTTCAAAAGAACCTCCCTTAAAATTATAAAGAGTTCCGTCCATATCAAATATAATCAACTTATCTTTTAATAACTTCTTTTTCGTATATTCCATTATTATTGTATTATGAATTAAATTATATGTAGTGGACAGTCATGTCTATCTACTACAATACTCCTTATTTAAAGCAAAATCTTAATAGGTTTCAAATTAATTTTTCTATTACCTTCATTTATCTTAAGATTTTCAAAAGAGCATGATATTGCTAAATTTTCCTTAGAAATATCTTGTCAGGCCGTTCGCGACAGGCCCAACAAAACATTTCCAAGCACAAAAAACCCTTCTAGGAAGGGATTGGGTATTTTTACAAGTATATTTATTACACAAACGAAAACATAAACCAATCTCTTCCTAAAAGAGTTGGTTATGTCGCCAAATATTATTTTGTATAATTTCCTTATTCATATTGTTTATATTTATAGCACATCTAAAATATTTGTCAAATACATAAAAATTCAAGCTAAATATATTTAGCTTGAATTTTAACTAATTCCAATAGACTATTGTGCTACAAAAATTTTAGTTTAGAATTTGTAAAGGAATATTCTTCAATAAAATATGCAACAAAATATTTATTATTCAGGACAAGAGAATTTTGCATGTGGAGAAAAATCAGAAAAACTATCTAAGGTTTCACAATCCTTGCAATAACTATATGCATACTCTACATAATAATCTTTATCTTTATCTACACGCATTTTTATTGTTAAATCATCTCCTGTGCTTTTTGGACGTTCTGCTTCATTAAATCTATTTCCTGAATGTTTTGATGTACCAACTTTTACCCAATATGACCTTGCATCTCCAATTCCTGGAAAAGTAATTTTTGCATCATATTTTTTGCTGTCTTTTTTCTTACACTCTACCAAATATGGTTTTTGATCTGGATCCTTCAACGACATTCCTGTATCAATTTTCAATTTAATATCTTTTGTTGGTGCTACGATATGTTTTTGCGAAGAACGTGCGACTTCTTCATCATTTTGTACAAGTGCTGCTCTCACATCATATTCAACGCCATTTTTTGCTTTTTCGTATTTCCACTCACGGCTACTTTCTGCTGGAAAACTTGCAATCTCAGCAAATCCACCTTTACCATTTTCACGAATAGAAACTATGATCTTACTATTTTTTTTATAACTACCATCTAAATGTGTAACACCACTAATAACAACTTTTTGTATTGGTGCCTTCGCTTTTGAGACTATCTGCATTGTTACATCTTCTTGTGGTACAGAGGCGTGTACAATATCAGATGCTCCTATCAATATCCCTTTTGAATACAATTCGGACTTAACTAAATAATCAATATGTCCCAATGCTTCATCCCAATACCACTTTTTATTAGTACTAGCCGCTACATTTTTTACAACTGCATTAAATTGTGGATTATCAACTTCCTCTGGTTGTAATTCTGAATTATCCCGAGCTTTAGCGGTATAAATTGTAACTGTTGCATCAGCTGGCACATAGCCAGAAATACGTATATCACCACCAATTTTTTTGAAAGATTTTTCACGATCCGTCGTTGGTAATTCAGACCATGTTACACGTATTGGCAATTCTATATCTGTTGCTGGAGCAGTTGCTGTTGCAATATCAGATTTCGTAATTTGTTGTCCTTCAATTGCAAGTGTCGCTTGCAAATCATATGTTTCACCTTCTACAGCATCATTCCACTTCCATGTTGCATTATCAACAAGTGTTGGTTGTGTAACTAGTTTAATTTTTTCAAAAAGATCATCACTACCATGTTTACGTGCAGAAATTACCAACGTACCCTTTTCTCCTGCATCTGGCTTCAGTCCCACAAAATGAATTGTTCCACTAACTGTAGCATATGCGACATCCTTTTGTGTTTTATTTGTTGTATCTTTATTTGTAGAAGACATATTTGTAGATTCACAACCTACAAACATTACTAATGCACCTACAACACTCAGAAATATTAAATACCTTTTCATATTTTTTATATTATATATTTATTATATAATAATATGAATTTATTCGCAAAATACTTGTCAAATCCAAATTTAACACAACATTGACAACAATACTTAAAAATATTATTATCGTTATGAATTACAGTAATTTAACAATAAACGTTAACATGATTTAAAATGGAGGATTATCATGAATTTAGTCACAGAGCCTTCTTTAAAACAAATGATGCAAGATACGGAAACTGTGCGAAAACATTTCAACGCTATAGTTCATAAATACAACAATTTAAGAAGTGGTTTTGCAAAACTTGAAAAAAATTCTACTAATAATGGAATCGACATTTTAACTATCAATGAGGATTTTCCAGATATAGCAGCTAGGCTTAATTCTGTTGCAACAGAATTACGCACTGTAAAAAGAAAATTGGTTCCAAAATTAGAACAATTAGCCTATTTAGAGAATCGCTCGGAAGAAAATATTACGAAATTACAAAGTAATCACTTTTCCATGATAACCAAATTGCAAAATTGTCTAAATAATTTAACAAAAAAACTTGATTCCTTAGAGGATGATTTAGATACAGATGAAGAGATATTTGAAAATATTTTACATACACGCAAATTACAATTTCTGACATATCATGAACAATATTACCATCCTCAACAACTTGGCAAAACGCCAAAAAAAGAGAATCCCTGTCCTGCGGAAGACTTACTTAGAAGAGTATTAATGGATGCAATTATACAAATGTGATACCAGAGCTCGAATCATTAATAATGACTCGAGCTCTTTACTTACTAAACATTATTTACAATCTAATCCCAACTGTTACTGCTATCCCCTGTAATTGGTATTTTATTACCCAAAAATTTTGGCTCAGCCTTAAAAATTACATCCAGGAAGGCTTTGACTCTGGCAACACTTTCTCTGATTTGATTTCTTTCTTTGTCACGGTATTGCCTTCTATCCGCCACGATACCAATAGTTTTGACACCTAAAGAATTAGCAATATACACTGCCCTGGGTAAATGAAATTTTTGTGTAACAATAATCATCGAATCGACTTCAAAAATATCTCTAGCACGATAAATACTATCATATGTATCAAACCCAGCGTGATCTGTAAAAATATTCTCTTGCGACACATTTTGATTTATTAAATAATCCTTAATAGTATTAACCTCATCATACCCGCTTGTACCATGATCACCACTAATCAAAATCTTATCAACTTTTCCAGATTGATAAAGTTGAATAGCAGTGAGTGCTCTATCCTCCATAACATGACTCAATCTCCCATCATCATAAACTCTAGCACCTAGCAACAAAGCCGTCTGACGTGCTGTGACATTATCTTGTATAGCAAAAATTTGAGACTTAGTAGAATTGATAATATAAATATTTATTACAACAAAAGCTATCACAACAATAATACTAACCCTAAATACAATTTTCACAACCTTATTCACAATTAATTTACAAAGACGCATTGCAATGCGTCTCTACATTAAGCTTAAAAAATATCAATAAAAAAATCTGGATAATATTTTTGTAAATTCTTTTTTATTCTTTTCAAATCTTCAATTGATTCAAAAACACCAAAAACTGTCGGACCCTTACCTGAAATAGACACTGCCCTAGCTCCGAAGGCTTTCATCGCATTTTGTATTTCACCTATTGCAGGACATTGCTCCTGTGCTACAAAAGAGAAATCATTATATACATACTTAACAATATCATCCAAGATATGATGATTTTTTTTCATTGCCAATGCCAAGTTTTTTCTCTCACTATCGTCCATAAACCACTGCCTCTTATCCAACTCACCATAAGCCCACGGAGTACTTATCTCTTCTTTTGGATTTACTACAAGTATTGGAATTGTAGGAAAATTAAATATACTCTCCACCTTTTCTCCTGCACCACTAACATACGCCGCCAAAGCATCTTGAAGAAAAAAAGGAATATCCTTACCAACTTCAGATGCAATTTTAATCAATTCATCTATAGACAAAATACCCTCAAAATACTCATTAAGAGCAAGTAACACACTAGCACCATCACTACTACCGCCACCAAGTCCTGCTAGCATCGGAATTTTTTTTGCGACAATAATTTTAACACCAATTTTTTTGTCAATTTTTTCAAAATATTTCTGGGCAATTTTCCAGCAAATATTTTTCTCATCTGTAGGCACTTCAGGATTATCACACTCAATCACAATATCCTCAGAGTTTTCGTCAAACTCCACCACCACATCATCATAAAGATTTTGAGATTTGAGCATAATTGAACGAATCTCATGAAAACCATTATCATATTTTTTAACAACCTCTAAACAAATATTAAGTTTAGCCGGCGCTGTCATCTTTATTTTTTTCATAATATTAAATGCTATATTGTTCGTTTATAAAATCAATCAAATCTCTTTTTTGTTTTGCACTCTCACCTGGCAATGTGCGATAACGCATTCTCTGCAAAAACAACCTTTCTTTTTCTGAAATCAATTGAAATGCCATGTCCTGCCTTCGCAAACCACTCCATCCAAGAGACCATTGCTTAATTTCTATATTTTCTGGTAATTGTTTTATTAATTGTCTCACTTCACCATTTGGATCATGATAGGAAGATGTGCCTACCTTTTCGTCAAATAATGTATACAAATCCCATCCATCATCATCTTCTACACCAATTTTTGCACCATTTTTTGCTGAAGCAATGATCAATGCAGGCTTTACCATATAAAATGCACCTGTAATAGTTTTTGCTGAATAGTTCACTGCTTCCGTAATCAAAATGCTATCTCCAGAATCTTTATTGTCTAATTTTTCAATTTCTTTCATGTTTGTAAATTCCAAAAGCAAATCTTGCCCAAATCGCACAATACCTG
>JALWAF010000123.1 GCA_027016355.1 Candidatus Moraniibacteriota bacterium
ATTTTTAGCACTGGCTTGTATGCAAATTTATACAAAACAAACAATAATATACTAAAATTTATCAATTGAGCAATAAAAAGCTTCCAATCAATACCTAAACTTGTTAATAATTCACCCATATTTTTATCTTAAAATAATATATTCAAATTAGTTTCCAAATAGTGACTCACAATTTCTTGCGAGTCATTGATTGTAAACCAATCGAGCACAAATTACACAAAAGTAATTATCAATGCAACTACCAATGCATAAATTGCGATAGCCTCTGTAAATGCAATAGCAAGAATCATATTTGTTTTGATCTTTGCTTCTGCTTCAGGATTACGTCCAATTGCTTCCATTGCTTTTGAAGCAAGTATACCGATACCTAGACCTGGGCCAATTGCCCCAAGACCGATTGCAAGTGCAGCTGCAATTGCTTTTGCTGATTGAGGATTGTTTAATGCGCCCTCCATTACAGCTTTTGTCTCTTCTACCATAATTTATAATGGTTAATGAATTAAAATATTTACTACGTATATTTAAACAGTCAATGTACAACGCCATTTACTGCTTAAAGCACATAATTAATGAGCTTCTGAGGCCATTTTGAAAAATACTAATGTCAACATCGAAAACACTAACGCTTGTATAAATCCAACAAAAATTTCCAAAAACAAAAAAGGCAATGGCACAAAAAGTGGCACCAAAGTCAACATTACCAAAAGCAATACCTCACCTGCAAAAATATTACCGAACAAACGAAAGGAAAATGAAATGATTTTTGCAAATTCAGAAATAATTTCCAAAATACCTACAAAAGTCCCAATAAAATACGGTTTTTTGAATGGGCTTATGAAAAATTTACCAGCATATTTCTTAACACCAAGTGCCATAACTCCCATTACTTGAGCCGCTATAACAGCAAAAATTGCGATTGCAGCAGTCATATTTAAATCAGCACTAGGACTACGTACAAAAGGCACAAAAACTTCTTCACCATGATGCAATTGATTCAAGCCAATCGTTCCAAGACCTGGGACAAGTTCAATCCAGTTAGATAAAATGATAACTATAAAAATTGTTGCAACAATTGGAAAAAATTTCTTGGTTTGTTCACGGTCACCTGTAACACTATCAACTAGATTAAATAATCCCTCCAAAACACTTTCCATCAGATTTTGAAATCCTCGTGGCACCTCAGACTTCTTCTTATTCAAAATCAAAGCACCTATTATAATAACAACGCTTACAACCAACATCATCAAAAAACTATTTGTTATTGGAAATCCTCCAATTTCTGTAATGACTTCTGGTACTAATGAAACAGTTATATCCATATGGATTAGAACACCTATAGTTCTTATAAATTATAATTAAAAAAATACCTCACCTTCTTTAACACAATCTTATACAATTTTTTTCATCTTTTGATGTACAAGATATGAAGATAATAGTATTGCAATAGAAATTCCTAATAATAAAAATGCGGGAGAGCTATCTAGCTTGCGGTCCAAAAGTCGTCCACCTAACGCTAAAATAACAATTGGAAGAGCTATAATATAACCCAACTCAAACACTAAAGATAGTGCATAAACTACACCCTCATTATTTTTCTCTATTTTTTTATCTTGTTCTTTTAACATATTTAATAATATAATCACTTTTTAAAAATGTCAAGTATCCAAAAATCTTTATCCAGAAATCTTCCACGCCCCCGCCTACAACTTTATACATAGCACTTTGGACAATCTAGAATTATAATTAAATTCCTATATAATTTAATTATGAAATACTATATACATCATAGCTTCTACGTCCAATAATAACTTATACACATCACAATCATCCAACCTTCTTCTAATTATATTTTTATTCTTTAATTTTTTCAAACACATGATCAAGCATTTTATTTTGCACAAAACCCCTTAATTCATCGTTATTAGAAATTGTTTCCCATAACAATTTATCAAGCTTAAACTGATCATTTAATTTATCTCTAAATACTTTATTAAATTTAAGTGATACAAGTTCTTTTCTTTCATTTACATTTATTGTATTTTTTAATCCTTCATCATCAACTAATTCATCTGTCATCCTTTCAAGAGTTTCTACTTGTTCTTTACCAAACTCTGTGCCCCATTCTTGATTTACATCATTTATTATTTTTTCCAATGTGTCTTTCTCATCTTCATCTCCCATATTAGTTGGCACAATTTGAGGATCTGATATATCTCCATCTTCATCACTCAATTTAATTGTTCTTTCTTTTTCTTTTTTTATAATCTTTATATTTTCTGGATCAATAAAATCTTCCACATTTAATGATTTTTTAATATCTTTTTTTATCATTTTAGCCAAATACTTCAAAAACCAATACATTTTTTCATGTCGCTCATTTTTATAAGCAAATATACTTTCTGCATACGGATATAATTTTATGTAAAATGAAATTTTAGTTCTAAATTCTTCAATAGTGTCTTTATTCATCCTATTGATATCTTCAGCAACTCTACGCAAAGCTATATCTATATTTGCGTGATTATTATCATCAACACTAACAAAATTTATAAATTCATCTAAAATATCATCATCAATCTTATATAAATCATCTATTTCTCTTACGGTATCATTGATTATATTAGAATCTAATCCCTCAGATAATATTGTTGTTGTATAATAATCTTTGAAACTCTCTTTGATATCATCAACCGTATTAACAAAATCCAAAACAAACACACTATCTTTATCTTTTCTAGTACGATTCAATCTACTGAGCGTCTGCACAGCATTTACACCTTTTAGAGTTTTATCTACATACATTCCACACAGTAACGGCTGATCAAATCCTGTTTGATGCTTATTAGCGACAATCAAAAACTTATATTCTGGCTTTTTAAATTCTTGTATTGTTTGGCTTTCAGAGAAACCATTCATACTAGATTCCGTATAAATTTCTCCATCTATTTCTACACTACCCGAAAAAGCAACGAGTGCCTTGTATTTATATTTATTTTCCTGTAAATATTTATCCATTTCCAATTTATATTTAACAGCATTTTCTCGCGAATTCGTCACAATCATTGCCTTTGCTTTTCCCTTTATAAGTGGTGCAACTGTGAGACGAAAATGCTCAACCATAATTTTTATTTTTTGTGCAATAGTCTCTGGATGTTGTTTGATATATCTGCGAATTTCTCTCAAAGCTTGTTTTCGTGGTAACTCTGGATTTTCTGGTGTGTCTTTCAAGATCTTAAAATATTGTTTATATGTAGTGTAATTTTGCAATACATCCAAAATAAATCCCTCCTCAATAGCTTGTCTCATTGAATACAAACTAAATGGTCTATATCCATCAGGTCCAGACTCGCCAAACTTTTCTAGAGTTTCTTGTTTTGGTGTAGCAGTAAAGGCAAAATAATTTATATTATCACCTTGTTGTCTACTTTCTAATTGCTTTACAATAAAATCTTCATCATTACCATCTTCACCATGTAATACTTCTTGAATTGCTCGTGCTGATTCACCATTTTGCGAAGAATGTGCCTCATCTATAAGAATTGCAAATTTACTACCTGGAAATTCATTTATTACATCTGCCACATAGGGAAAAACATGTATCGTTGTTGTAATAATTTTTGCATTTTTTTCAATAGCTTCTGTTAATTGTGCTGTTTTTGCACCATCATCTTCATTTACTGAATACAAAAATCCTTTTGTTGGCTCAAACGACTTTACCGTTTCTCGTAATTGCTTATCCAATGCTCGTCTATCTGTAATCACAAACACACTATCAAAAAGTTTTTCATTGTTTTCATTATGCAAACCAGCTAATCTGTAAGCAGTCCACGCAATTGTCATAGATTTGCCAGACCCTGCACTATGTTGAATTAAATAATTTTTACCTGGTTTTGTATTAACATCAGACACACTCTCAACTATTTTTAACACGGCATCTCTTTGATGATATCTAGGGAATATTTGCACTTCTTGTATATATCTTCTCCCATGTTCATTTTCTTTTTCTTCTTCAATGACTGCCACAAAATTTTGTATTAAGTCCGACCAGCTATCTTTACTCCACACATCTTCCCACAAATATGCTGTTTTGTGTTTTCCTTCTTCTACAATTGGATTGCCTGCTCCACCATCTTTACCACGATTAAATGGTAAAAAAAATGTTTTCTTATTTGCCAATTTTGTTGTCATATATACTTCATTTGTGTCCACTGCAAAATGTGCAATACACCTCTTAAACGACAACATTTTTTCTGCTTCATCTCTATTTGTGCGATATTGCCTTATCGCATGTATAACAGTTTGTCCTGTCATTTCATTTTTTAGTTCTGCTGTTATGATAGGAAGTCCATTTATAAACAAAGCCATATCAATAGATTTTGAATTTTGCGTAGAAAAATACACTTGTCGCATTACAGAAAAAATATTTGCCTCGTACAATTCTTTTGAACTGGGGTTTAGAGTTGTCGTAGGTCTGAAATACATCATGTCAAAATGCACCGGACCTTGATCAACGCCATTTCGCAAAACATCTATTATCCCTCGTTCTGTTATTTGCTCATCAATTCTTTTTAAAAGTTTTTCTTCCATTCTGTCTCCATGCAATTGCACCAATTTCTCAATTTTTTCTTTTTGAGTATTATTCAAAAATTGCACAACCAATTCCGTATCCATCGCCAATTCACAATCACATTTTTCACTCTCTCGTGAAATATATTTATGCAATTTTACTAACTGCTTTTCAATATATTCCTCAAACGCTTTTTCACTTGTTTTTTCTTTTATTGTTGGCATAATTTTAATTTTTAACAAAAATATTTACATATCGTTTATGTACATACAAATCGGGACGAGTACCTTCTCCTTTTTTGTACAAAGAGAGGATGCCTACATCCACAAGTCTTTTTATAAACTTTATCGTACCAGGTTTTGATTGCTTAATCCAATTCTGAACAGTTGTTGTAGATACAACTGGTTCTTTGTAGAGCTTTTGCAAAACGCCCACAGCTACATCTGTCGTCGCTTTACTCAAATGCGAAATTTTTTCTAAATCCCTATCACGCAAGGCTGTGATGTCTTTTGAAATTTCTATAGCATTCTGTGCGGTCTCACTCACAGCATCAATAAAAAACTCAAGCCAAGGCACAATATCGCTATTATGATAACCACTTAATTTATGATAATACACTTTTTGATGTTTTTTGAAATATGAGGACAAAAATAACACTGGGAGTTCCAAATATTTATGATGAATAAAATAAAAAGTTATAAGTAAACGTCCAGTACGACCATTTCCATCCAAAAAAGGATGTATTGTTTCAAACTGTGCATGCAAAAGTCCCGCATCTATAATCGGATGCGAAAAAGTATTGTGCACAAACTTTTCTATATCTGCAAGTGGTTTGTTTAATTCTTCGGGAGCTGGTGGCACAAAACTGGCATTATCAGGTCTTGTGCCACCGATCCAATTTTGAGTTTTTCTAAATTCTCCAGGATCTGCAAAATGTGTTGAGCGTGCGCCTTGCATAAGTTTACTGTGAAGCTCTTTGATAAAACGAAGAGTGAAAGGAAAATTTTCTTCTTTTAATCTAACTAAACCATAATTTAATGCTTCTATATAATGGGCAATATCATCTGCATCAGTATCTTGGTCAGATGTTGGATCGGCTACATATTCAAGAGCGTCCATAACTGTAGCTTTTGTTCCCTCTATTTGCGATGACGCCGTTGCGTCTTTCATGACATATGAACTTATGAAATAATCAACATCAGGCAAAAGCACCGTTATACCAGAAAGTTTACCTAGAAGAAACTGAGCATAATTTGCCTTTTGCAAAAGTTCATCAGAAATAAGTGATTTCAAATCATCAGAGGGAAACGGATTTAAAGACAAAAATTCATACCCTTTGACATGTTTTTTTGGTTTTCCAATAATATTTTTCATAATTTTAGTTTACACTATTTTCCTAGTATTAACTATAATAGCATTTTAGTTAATACTAGTCAACTAGCATTAACTTGAGTATACTACACACTAATTCCCTACACCTCAATTTTCCCTGTAACTGCATGATAAATCAAACTGGCTTTATATTCATCCAAAAGTTCAATTTGTTTCTCAATTTTTGAAATAACTTTATCAATTTTAGATGTTTCTTTGTCTAAAAATTCCACAATTTCTTGTTGGGTTTGTTTTGGAGGAATTGGTATTATCATATTTTTTAGATTATTAACTGTAAGCTGATTAATTGTCGACGTTAAAAATAATCCCGTTTGTTCTTTAAATAAACTAGAATTTAATACCCAATATAAATAAACATTATCACTTCCTCTTAGCACTGTCATGAAAGCACCAAAAGTTTCACCAACAAATTTTTTCGTAATAAGTGCATTTTTTCCTATCAAATTTTTACTACCATTTCTGGAACAAATTAATAAATCATTTTCTTGCAATTTCAATTTTTGTGATACATTAGTTTTTACATAAACATTCTTTTCTTCACTTGAAACTATCTGTCCATTTTTAATATTTGAAGACCTCATAACTAACGTGCCAGAAATTTTATCCACTTGATCTACTGGTGAATATGTAAGACCTAAAATTACTTCCCCAAAATTTTTAATTTTTATCATCTCCCAATCACTCGGAATCTCCCCAATCCACTCAACACCAGAATCTTTCCAGCCAGAGGCTGACGGGCATTTCCCATTTTCATCCCCGCCTGCGCCGAGGCTTCGGCGGGCAGGCAGTCCTTTTGTTACTGCGTGAGTAATAAGCGACGACCTTTTTTCTTTCAAAAGCTCAATCATCTTTTTCTTTTTCTCCACCAATTCCGCCACCGCCCCCGTCTTCTCGTCCAAAAACTCCACAATTTTTTCTTGTGTTTGTTTTGGAGGTTTTAAAAAAGGAATAGAATTAAATTGTTGTCTATTGAATGATGACCTCATCCCAAACGAAAATTGATTAAAATAATCTACACCATATTTTATACCCCACCAATAATAATTTACAAATTCATTAAAAACATCTTTTTTTGTATTTAGCACAAAGTATAAATTACTAATACATCCATAATCTTTAGCTATTCCAGATAAAATTGGTGTTTGGTCAAAATCTCTTGGTGTAAAAACGATATTACCAGGCTTAACAATTTGATGACCTATATAGTTTTCTGTGGATTTTCCAAAGTTTAGATTTTTCTTAATTTTAACCCCCTTTTTAGTGAGTGATAAAACGGTAGTATTATTACTAAGATTTTTTCCATTACCTGCAAAAGATAAAACAGCCCTATTTGTTAAAACATCCCAATCACTAGGAATTTCCCCAATCCAATCAACACCAGAATCTTTCATCGCAATATTTTTTTGTGTTTTATTAATTCTCATATTTCTTCTTCAAAAGTTTAAGATGTTTTGGGTCTGTTTTTTCTATAAAATTTACCAAATCAACACACACCTGCTTTATTTCACCAAGTAATACTTCGTCCATATCATTTATAGATTTTTGCCACATAGAATGTGATCCGTCGTGGCAATATTTTTCTAAACGATGCCTTACAGAATCATCAATTTTATATTCGGAAGTATCTTCAATGACTTGTTTTAATTGTCTGTTTAATGATTTTACACCTGGTGCACGAAAAGACAAAAAGATTTCCATAAATTTCCTCACTGCGTTCGGTAAAATATAATCCCTCTCTTGGTCATCATCTGTTTCTCTAAAAGCCTTTTTGTAAATTAAATCAAATAAATATAGATATTCAGATTCATAATTAAGAATAAATTTTGGAGCTTTTTCAATGTAAGATTTTCTGTCAGTGGAATCTCCTACTAATTTATTTTTTATAATATAATATTTTGTATTTTTTTCTTTTACATTATTAAATTCATCTCTATCTTTTACCAATTCGGTAAACCACTTTTGTATATATTTAAAAAACTGAAAATTATGAGTAAATATAAAAACTTGCATCGGCATTGCTTTTTGTAATTCAGATTTTATAAATCCAAATGACTGAAATAAGTTTTGATAGTCAAAACTAGATACGGGATCATCTATCACC
>JALWAF010000124.1:0-2835 GCA_027016355.1 Candidatus Moraniibacteriota bacterium
ACCATTGGTAATGTCTTCATAAGCGATATCCATTTGATCTGCCACTAATTCATACAATGCCAAAAATGATACATGTTTACCATCTTGCGTCAATAAAGAGCTATCTTTATTAATAACTACTGGAATAATTGTATGAAATTCTTTAGCCGTATGTGTCAAATATTTTCCAGCTTCAATAATATGACTACCACTTGAAAGTTTTGAAGCACCTGGAACAAATTGTGAAATAAATGTTGCAAAATTACCTATTTTATTCATTTCTATTGAAGCAGAAACAAACTCTTGGTGAGCTTTGTCAATATTTTTTTCAGAAGTTGCAAAATCATTTACACGTAAACTTTGCAATGCTGTTTTAATTGATACAATAGCACGCTTCCCAGCTCCATCAACTCTGTCTTTAACAGCAAGCGTTGTCCCTACAAAAAAAAATGACCCTAGTATAAGTGTAAACATCCCTACAATAATTGCAAATCTTGATGAAATATTCTTTGGTATTAAAATACTTTCGTGAGAAAAAATTGGAAGGTCTGTTAAAGAAAATTTTGCATCAACATCTTCTTCATGATCTATTTGCGCATTTGTGGATTTTACATCATCAAATTCATCATATTCAATTTCATCTTGTTGTACATCATCCTCAAATTCAGAATAAGAGATATAAAGATCATCACTTTCATAGGCCTGCCCAAGTTGATAGACATGATATTGTGAATCATTGTTATAATTTTTTGAAGTATCTTTATTAGAATTTGAAAAATCTGCCATATTAGCATGACTTTTTGAAACACTTTTGTTTTTTTGTTTTTTTGCTATGATGCTATCCATATTTTAAATATTTTTTCTGTATATATTATATGTCTCTTTTGCCATTTTTTGCCATGAATATCTTGAAGCGTTTATTTTTCCATTTTTTATCAAAGTATTACGAAGTTTTTTGTCCGTTGCAATACTATTCATAGCTTTTGCCAATTTATCTACATCTCTTGCATCCACATATAACGCACCATGATTTGATAGTATTTCTGTCATACATGCATGATTAGAAGATAAAACTGGAATACTCAATAATTGTGCTTCAAGTGGAGGCAATCCAAATCCCTCATAAAGAGATGGGAATACAAAAAAATTTGCTTGCTTGTACAGTGCTATGAGCAATACGTCGCTCACTGTAAAAAGTATCTTGATATTACGAAAATTTTCTTTTTTAATATATGCTTGTAGTTTTTTATAAAAATAATCATTACACCCAACTAACACTAAGTTTTTCACTGTTCCACCATCATCTAAATATTTTGCAAAAGCTTTCACAAGTGTGTTGAGATTTTTATGTGGATAGGCATTGCCTACATACAACATATATGACCCTATTATACCATACTTTTGTAAATTTTTATTAATTGTTTTATTCGTTACTTTAATTTCAGCAGCTTCATATACTACAGATATTTTATGACAAACATGTGGATATTTACTGCAAATATCATCAGAGGTAAATGTTGATACAGCAATAATTTCATTTGCTCTTTTTATAACAATAGCTATAACTATACGATATACTAAATATTTTATCCAATAAAAAAGGCTACTCCGTGTTGAATTTTTACGAGTTGGATAATGTAAAAGTATTAAATCATGAATAGTTACAATAAATTTTCGAAAATATAAAATCGGCACATTAAAATGTGGAAAATGCACTAAATCACAATTTTGTTTATATAAAATAAATGGAAAAAATATTTGCTCACCAAAAGAATACCATCTGTAGTCGGCTTTCACTTTAATAAAATTTTTATTATTCGGAATATATTCTTCAAAATTATCTTCACGTAAAAAAACAACATACTCATTTTTATGATCAATGTCTTCTAAGTATGTAATAAGTTTTTGTGTGTATCGACCCAGACCCTTGCTTTTTGGTCCATAAAATCGTGCATCAATTCCTATTCTCATACATCTATTATAGCAAAAAGCAATCTATATTACGAATAAAAAATAATAAATATTTATTTAATTTTTATCAACAAAATATTTGAATTTTTTGGCAAATATATTCCATTGAAATTTTTTTATATATTCATCAAAATCTTTTGTTAAATTTGTTTGAACTTTTTTATCTGTTATTGTTGTCATTAAAGCCTCTGCTATTTCGCTAGGTCGCATTGGATTTATCATTATAGCTTTATTTTCTACCACTTCTGGCAATGATGTCGTATACGATGTTATTGTAGGAATTCCGCATGCAATTGCTTCAAGTGGTGGAAATCCAAATCCTTCAAAAAATGATGGGTATACAAAAATTGATGATAAAGTATAAAATATTTCTTTTTCTTCTTCGGGAATATCTGTTAAAATCATAATTTTTTTAGAATACTTAGCATTCCCTATGGCTTTAAATATTTTTTCACCTTTCCAGCCATTTGCTCCAGCAATTACAAGCTTATACTCAATATCATTTTTTCGATCAAGCAATTCATCAAAAGCTTTTATGATATTTACAATATTTTTACGAGGTTCTATTGTGCCAAAATATAATATAAATTTATATGGTAAATTATATTTTTTCTTCACTGCAATTAAATCTATATTGTTTCGATCATAATTACCGCTAACAGATGTCATGCCATTTGGTGTTACACTTATCTTTTGACTTGAAATACCGTAAGTTTC
Organism: Candidatus Moraniibacteriota bacterium; assembly: GCA_027016355.1. Classification (GTDB taxonomy): domain Bacteria; phylum Patescibacteriota; class Minisyncoccia; order Moranbacterales. Next base: position 2,668 of record JALWAF010000124.1, read on the forward strand.
AAGCAAATCTGTTTTTGTTGCTTCTGACACCACAAAAATATGATCTGCCCGTTGAGCAAGTAAGCGTGGATTTACAAAAAAATGCCACATCCGTCGCTTAAAGGAAAAAGATTTTTTATAATGTTCAAAAGAAAGATCATGAATGGTCAAAAAAAGTTTTACATTATT
>JALWAF010000124.1:2845-7908 GCA_027016355.1 Candidatus Moraniibacteriota bacterium
ATAAGGCATAATGTGTATGAGTTGGCATGAAAAACACATCAACACCTCCGCAAAGTTTATCCAGCTTTGGATAACGCAAAAACCATAAACTAAAATTCAATAATTTATTAGGAATTGAAAATTTTTTTAATTTTACATTTTTATATTGTGTTGCCCATGAAAAGTCAACTTTTTGTCCATGCCATGCATTAAAGAACAAAACATACTCATTTTCGTGATCTATTTTAAAAATTGCATCCAGAGCTCTCTGTGCATATTCTTCAACCCCTGTGTTTTTACCTTGTGCAAAACATCTCACATCAATACCAATCCGCATATTAATTCATTTACAATTCTTATATATTATTTTACTTCTGAACCTTTTACATAATGTATTATCATGACAGTCCAAAATGCAATGAAAAAACCAATAAAACCACTAAGACTTAATAAAAATAAAAGTGAAGCCTTATTGTTACTTATCACAGGTTCACTACTTAAAATTATAAACCAATTATTTTGTTTTTGTTGTTCATTTAATTTTTGTGATTCTTGATTGAGTTTGATTATAAGTTTTTTTGCAATAGAATTTGCTTGCTTTTCTGTTGAAGTTATAAATGTAACTTCAACAACCTGTGAGGATAGCCTTTTTGAATTAAATTTATTTTTATTTAAAAAAGAACTACTTTTTACATTGCCAAATACATCTTTAACTATATGTGGTGATTGTGTCCATCTTACAACAGTATCTGCAAAACGTTCATCTGCTTGTAATCTATAAAAACTATCATATGCATATTCATCTCTCTCTGGTGCAGCATCTCGTGTAATATTAAGAGTCAATGATGTTTTATATGTTTGTCCCTGTACAAAATAAATAATTGTACCACAAATAATAAAAATTGCGATTATCCCCCAAAATATTTTTTTATGTACAATAAATATTGTAAAAAAATCTCTTAATTCCATAACTTTAATATTAATTATTTTCTATCGTTAATGTTGTATTTTTTAACTGCATATGTTCTTCAAATTCTTTTTCAATGTAGTCTTTTATTTTACGCTTAAAGATTTCCCTGTCAAATTTTTCAGATTGTTTCCTTATGTAATGAGAATCAAATTTATATTTATTGAACTCCAAAACAGCTTGTGACAATGCTTCTGGCGTTTGTTCATCAAAGAAGATGCCTGTTTTTTTATCTTCTACATGTTCTATGATATCTCCTCCACGATATGCAATAATTGGTCGTCCTGATGCCATTGCTTCTATTGCTACAATACCAAAATCCTCTTCTTGTGGAAAAATAAATGCTTTTGCATGTGCATAATATCCTGCTAGCTCTGCATCATCCACACGTTCCAGAAATTCAATATTATCTCCAGCTATTTTTTTTAATGACTTAAGCTCTGGGCCTCGTCCAATAATTTTTAACGGTAATTTTAACCTATTAAATGCTTCAACTGCAATATCATGTCTCTTGTATGCGATAAGTCGTCCCACCATAAGGTAATAATCTCCTACATTTTTTGTGTCCACATAAAAATTATTTGTACTCACAGGTGGATTAATTATTGTTGCATCTTTGTTATAATATTTTTTGATTCTTCTTGCAACAAAATTGGAATTAGCCACATATTTATCAACACGATCACTACTTACGCTATCCCACACACGTATAGCATTCATCATAAATGGCACTAATTTTTCAATTAATTTAGGCAATCCAAAATCACGTGTATATTTTTGACAATCATCCCATGCATAACGCATTGGAGTATGCACATATGAAATATGTAAGGTTTCTGGTCGTGTAATAATTCCTTTGGCAAAACTTGATGAGTCGGAAAGCACAATATCAAACTGTGAAAAATCAAACTCTTCTATAGCCATTGGCATAAGAAGTGGAAAAATTCTGTGTCTAGTGCGCGCAAAAGGAATTTTTTGTAATGAAGAAGTGCAAATATCACAATTCACAAAAGTATTCCCCATTACTTTTTTATCATAGATAAGTGTATAAATTGATGCATCTGGAAATAATTCACAAAAACATTCCAAAACTCTCTCTGCACCACCATGTTGTACAAGGTAATCGTGTACTAAAGCTATTTTCATTATTTCAATATAATATCAGCAATCCAACTAACAACTGTTATGATTATGAGTCCCAACATTGCTGGCACAAATCCATCTATTGTTACACCTGGCACAAATGTTATAAGCCAAAAAACTAAAATATTTATAAGAAGCCCAAAAAGTCCTAATGTAATAAAAGTAATTGGAAGTGCAAATAATTTTAAGATAGGTCTAACTGTAACACTTAGTATTCCAAATATAAAAGCAGCCAGCACAGCTGTTGGCCAAAAGCTATCTACTGTGATTCCATTTACAAAACGCTCTGCAAGAAGCAATGCTCCTGCCACAACTAAAAGTTTGATTACATATTTTATCATAATATTATAATAACAAATTACATTATTATTATAACATTAATTCTTACGTGATTGCAAAACTGCAATAGGTGTTTTTAGAAGAATTTTAATGTCCATGAGTAATGACCAATTTTCTATATAATAAACATCTAGATGAAATTCATCTTCAAAATCTAAATCACTTCGTCCGGATATTTGCGCCATGCCTGTTATGCCTGGTTTTATAGTAAGTAAACGCCTGTGATATTCTCGATATTTCTCAACCTCTCTTTGTTGATGCGGTCTTGGACCCACTAAACTCATATCCCCTTTAAATACATTAAAAAATTGTGGAAATTCATCAATTGAAAATCTTTCTAAAAATTTACCAATCCATGATTTACGTGGATCATTTTGTATTTTATAAATTGGACCAACTCTGAGAGATTGTTTTTTAATTAATTCCTTTTCATATTTGATAGCATTTTTATAATTTGGATTCAATTTTGTCGTACACCATTTCCATTTAAAATATCTAAACTTATATACATAAAATTCTTTACCATGAGACCCAATTCGTGCATTTTTAAATACAATAGGAGCATTAAAATTTTCTAATTTTACTAAAATAGCAACGGCTAGCATAATCGGACTTGTAAGTATTATAAGAAAGGTTGATACAATTATATCCATTATTCTTTTAATAATCTTACCCCAACCATCTAGAGGAGTATGCATAAGTTCTATAAGGGGTTCTCCTTCAAAAATTGTCATCTCAAATCGTGTAGTCTGTCGTGATGAAGGAATAAATTTATATGTAATATCATTAATTTCACAATAATCATGTAATTTAGCCAATAAATCATCTGGCATGGATGGCTCATCCACTATTATTTCATCAATACCAAATCGCTTATTTATTTTTTTGATTTTTTTAATATTAATGTAATCAATGTGATCAATTACTTTGTAACCCAACCAATGTTCTGTACGTATAATGCGACATATATATTTAATTTTATCACCAGTACCTATTAATAATACTCTGTGCACACCAGCACCATATTTAACAAGTAACCATTTTTGAAATGCATGCATTATTACTCGCCCAATAGAAACCCACGTGATTACAAGTGCTCCAGCAGTAACAATTACAAATCGTGACGAAAACCATTCACGTTGTAGAAAAAATCCAATCATCACCAAAACAAGAACTATCGTTGTTCCTTTAAAAATAGAGTAAATTTCTTGCCAAAATTTACGTGTAGAACGAATATTGTAAAGACCTTCAAAAGCAAAAATGATAATTGCAATAAATGCAATCAAAATAGTTAAATGTAAATATTGTTCAAAAGAAATATTATATAAACCTTCTTTTTGTATTAGTGATTGAATTTGTGCAGTATGCCTTAATTTATACGTAAAAAGAATTGCAGCTACAATCAAGATAAAATCAACAAAAACTTGAGTAATACTAAAAAATAATTCTGATTTTTTCATAAAAAATATTAATTTTTTAACTATTCACGAACATTATTAAAAGATTGTCAGTAAGCCGGATTCTGTTTACAGTGATAATCTATCTTGTTTGTATGTTGCCACACAAATCTTTGCGACTCCCCCCGCACCCATTCCAGGCAAAGACTTCTTGATTTTATTACTTTGTAAACGAAATAACTTCGTCTTACGATTAATAAAACTTATATGGTCTTTTTTTGGAATGGGTGCGGGGTACGGTCTTGCACTACAGTAAGGATTTAGCCGTTTCACCTCCATATTACTATGGAGCTATTCTTGAAAAAATCAAGAATTGTTTACCTTGCGGTTAAAACACGTCTCTGCTCGCACCTCGTAGATCACTCTAGACGGGGGTTACCCGCTACCGTTTCCCTATCTTATCGACAGAGAGAGTGTCCGGACTTTCCTCTCCAGAGTCTTTACAGACTCAAAGAGCTATCACTCGACAATCTTTCAACAATGTCAATGAATATTTTTTTAACCTTCTTCATTATACACTAAAAAGATGTAAACAGAAAATTAATATAACTGCAAAAATCAATTTAAAAATACAATAACTTTTTGTTATAATAACTAATTATTATAATATAATTATACAATTTGTCAACAAAAAAGACTCACAACAATGTGAGTCTTTTTTGTACTATTTATATTATTTTTTTGTATTACGTTTGTACACAAATCCAGCAGAAAGCGCTGCCACCATAAGTGAACCTATGCCTGCAACCGAACCAGCACCTGTTCGTGGTGAACTCTGTGCAACAACTGGAGTAGTACTTGAGCAATAATATCCAAAATCTGCCTTACGATGATATTTGCCATCTTTTACTTTCACATTTGTTTTTTGGTCCATCTTTGTTCCATCTGGATCACACACTTGGTAACAACCCTCTGGAACAGTTTCTTGTGCTACAACAACACGATAATGTCCTTTTTCAAGATTTTTAAATTTATAGCGACCACGAGAATTTGTACGATCTGTTTTTACATGATTACCATTGTACAGCTTAAGTTTAACACCAGAAATACCTTCTTCTCCTGCATCTTGTATACAATTTTTATTTTGGTCATTCCATACAAGATTTCCAATCGCACTATCGTCTCTATCTTCTTCATCCTTTTGTGGTGTTGGTGTTGGAGTTGGTGTTGGTTCTGGT
>JALWAF010000125.1 GCA_027016355.1 Candidatus Moraniibacteriota bacterium
GCAATATATTATACCAGAATATTTATATTTATATCGTGTACATAAGAGCAGTGATTTGCAGAGGAAAGATATAATGATTAAAATTCAAAATCAATTAGCAGAGTATAAGTGTAAAATAGAAAATAAAAAATGTATAAATTTTTTGGAACAATACAAATTAGATAAAAAAATTTTTTACAATACTCAAAAAATTAATCCTAAAAATGAAAGGAAAATTCAAAATAATTTCTCATTTAATAGAATCAGACAATTGTATAGGGAATTTGTATTGTGTGTTGGTAGAGAAGGTTTAAAAAATAGTATCAAGCGTGTAAAAAATTATATTAAATATGGGGTGGGTAAAAAATAATATTAATTTTTAGGTATATACCAAGCAATACCTTCATACTTCCATACATAATCATCATATTTTGATATGACTAAATTCTTTTCTTCTTCACTTGCTGTGTAGAAGTGATGTTTATTTTTCTTTGACCAAAATCTGTATACAGGATTGAGATTAGATGCATAGGAAGGATAGGCATAATATGCTATTCCTTCATATTTCCATATATAATCATCATAATGTGATATTACATAATTCTTCTCTTCTTCACTTGCTGTGTAAAAATGTCCCTTATTTTTTTTACTCCAAAATCTATATACAGGCACAACTCCTGGAGCAGTGTCATTTGGTGTATAATATGCAATTCCTTCATATTTCCATGTATACTCTGGATATGTTGCTATTATGTGATTCTTCTCTTCTTCACTTGATGTATAAAAATGAGATTTATTTTTTTTTGACCAAAATCTATAGATAGGATTATTACATTGTTCTGTAGGTATTATATTATTTATCATATTTTGTAGAGCATTGTTTAAATTTAATCTACGAGAGCATGATATTTTTTTCAGATTAGTTGTATGATTACTGCTCTTGAGGAGAGTATCCTTGATTGTTGTAATTGAGGCAGTTGGTTTATGAGCATAAAGAAGTGCTGCAGTACCAGCAACAAATGGAGATGCAAATGATGTACCATTACCAAGGTAATAATCTTGATTTTGAATTCCAAGTATATCCGTTCCAGGAGCTGCAATATCTACACTTTCTCCGTAATTTGAAAAAGTAGCTAAATCTCCGTTATCAGTGTACGCACCCACACAGATTATATTAACAGAAGAATAATTGCATGGATATTGATGTATATCATCATTATTATCACCAACCTCATCATTACCACCATTACCTGATGCTGTCACAAATACTCCAGGAAAGGAATCTATGACATCTTTTTCAGCTTGAGAATAAGATTCACCTGAAAAACTAGCATTAATCACTTTTGCTCCATTATTTTTTGCGAAGTTAATAGCTCTTATTTCTGAACTTACATCAAGATTGAATTTTAATGCCATAATTTTTACAGAATTATAGCGACTGATACCAGACATCCCGATAGAATTATTTGTTATGGCACCAAAAATACTAGACACATAAGTTCCATGACCTTGAGTATCATCAGGATCATTATCATCATCTGCATAATCCCAGCCATGATTGGGACAAGTTATGGATACGCCAGTGTCACTTAAACAGTTACTAGAGCCATCCCACATATTTGTTACTAAATCATTGAAATCATAATCAACTCCACTATCGATTACTGCTAATGTTGTAGATTGAGCAGTATTACTTTCAATATTCCAAGCATCTGTGCTATCGATATCAGTATCATTATCAGGATCATCAATATCGTGTGCCCATTGATTATCTGTAAAATAGGGATCGTTTGGTACAAAAGTAGCTATTTTAATATAATTTGGTTCGGCATATTCTATGTTTGGATTATTTTGTAATTCTCTCAGTAAGTCATTTGTTGATTTTGTTTGTGATTTAATAACGGCAATATGAATATTTTTAAATTGATTTTTCAATGTTACATCTTTTTTGAGTTGTTGTGGGAGAGATAAGAAATTTAAACTTTGAATTTCTTTTTGTGAAGTATTTTTATACTTAACGATTATCTCACCTTCAACATAGTTTTTTGTGGGAGCTATAGATTGATGTAAAGGAATGGTAGGCAATTGTTTTGTTGCATGAGTAGCAAATGGTACAAAACAAAAGAAAACTACTAAAAGCAATATTTGGAATTTTGTATAATTTTTCATCTAAAATTTTTTAATTTTTAATTAGGCTATTTCATTATATCATCAATAAAATCTTCATTTATTCTATTTAGGCATTGCTTTTCTATGCCACCATCCTGAATTTCTGAACATTTGGATAAATCTTTTTTGGCAACAGCCTCATCTCGCAAACAATAATCTTTGTTTAAATCAGCTAAATCATCACAAGATTTTTTATTTAATGTTGTTAAACCACAAATTTGATTGCAATAAGTTAATT
>JALWAF010000126.1 GCA_027016355.1 Candidatus Moraniibacteriota bacterium
ACTAATGTTTGCTCAAATATGATTTTCAATGTTTCAGATAAAGATAAACTAACTGTTTTTGTTAAGGATTGGTTTAGTGTTTTTTTTAAATTTTTTTTTAGTTTTAGTTGTTCATCAATACATATCAAAAATTGCCTCCTCAGAGAGTCACCTTTGTATTTCCAAGCATCAAAAAATACTGTTCTTATATTATTACTACTTAAATTCTCCTGTATATGCTCGATGATAGTAGACTTGCCAACGCCCCAACTGCCAAATAATCCGATTGTAAATGGTGGAGCAGAATGAATGATAGTATCTGAAAGGACATTAGCAATTTTTTCGTGTCCAAATTTTACGGGTTCTTTACTTAATGGGTTAAGTGGTGAATCTTGTAAAAAATTATAGTCCTCTTCATAACTTAATAATGATTTTTTATTATTTTTGCAATGCATAGTATTTTTAAAAATATAATTAGCACGAAGAACTTATGTGTAGTATAGCATTACATATGACAAAATCTCAAGTAAAAATTTAGCTATATCATTAAAATAAAACTGATCATTTTCAGACCAGTTTTATATTTTTTGTTAATTAAGATGTTTTTAATTCCACGTTACATCTAATTTATAGCTATCAAAAGGAGTCTCATCGCTTAGATGGAGTTCAAAAGGTGCTGTTTTTTCTGATTCTAGTCCTGTATCTGCTGTATCTCCTGCATAAGTAAATGTTGTATCTACAACATCACCAATTTCATCATAAAAGGTGGCAATTACTTTAACGTATGTTATAGGTGTAGTCCCTATGTTTTTTACCTCTCCAACAACACTTGGTGAGCTAGAGTACTTTTGATTTTTTAGCCTATGACTTATAATTTCAGCTTTCCCTCGACTTCTTTCATTCGCAACTCTCTGGATGTTATCTAAATTTTTTTGTACTTCTGTTGAAGAGCTTTTTACATCACTTGTAGTATTTTGCAGATTAGAATATGAGTTTATTATTGATGTTAATAGTATTAATCCACCTATAACAGCAATTACTATTAGTATTGTTTTTCCTATTGAAGATTTTTTATCTTCGCTTTGCTTCGGGTTTTGTGCAGGTTGCATATTTTTGTTGTTACTAATTATTTAAGCGGAAAACATAAAAGGTCTTCCGATATCGCTAACACTCCCTTTCGAGAATGCACTACTTTCTTTCGAAAATAGACCTAAACAACTAGTAGCGGTCGGAAGACCGTTTTTGCTGTTTAGGATTTATTTACGCCATATTTTCATAGTTATGAAAACTTAGGCAGACTGTATTATTGATTATACCTCAAGATTGCATTTTGTAAAGTAACTGTAACTGTAATAAAGTAAGGAAATATTGACAATATTGGATATGGTGTTATAATGAAAACTATACAATAACGTAAGGTTTATAAATACTATGAATGAAGTAAAAAAATATAAATCAGTTGAAATTAAAGGTGGTGAATGTCTTGCTATTGATGAAATTTTTGATTATCTGGACAAAGGACCAGAAGCTATTAGTAAATTTGATAAGGAAATTAATAAAAAAATATTTCGTGTAAAAGATACAGGATTATCATCGAGAGTTATAAATTATCTTGAGAAAGAAAGCGTATTAAATTGCAGGAAGAGAAATGAATTATCTTGGAGAAAATTTAGCTTTAAAGAATTATTTTATCTTGAAATTATAAAAGAATTACGATTGTTTGGTTTCGAAAATAGACAAATGAAGTTATTGAAAGAAAATTTTTTTAGCAATGATTTTGGTAATGGTGCAAGTGTAGCTATTAATATGGTAATAGATGAGAAAATTATTAATTTAGTTGTTATGTCAGATGGTACCACTACTTTTTATGATGAGGTGGGAATGGAGTATTATATGGGAACTAATCAAAGATCATATATTATAATCAATATCAATGAGATATATAATGATATTAAAGAAAGATTGGGAGATGATAGAGTTGTGTATAAAGATTTTATGAGTACCTTGTCAAAAATATTTAACAAATTAGATAAGAAAGAACAGCAAATTATTAATATGATTAGAAGTGATAAATATCAACAAATCGCAGTAAGAAAAAAAGACGATGGGCAATATATTATTAATGCCACAAATACGAGTATTAATGGAAAGGAAAAGGAGGAAGTAATACAAATGTTAAAGGATGGAGATTTTTTTGATATGAATATTAAAAGAAGAGATGGGCGCTTTGTATATGTTAAAAAAGCTGATAGTACTAAAATATAATTTACTGAGCTAAAAAATAGCAGGTATTTTGTATGAATTATTATAATTAGACATTTTAGGATTGAGAGGTACTCAGACTAAAAGAACCAGAAATTTATTTTCTGAAAATTCTTTTAGTTATGCGTGCAAATAATAGAGAAGTCATTGATAAAAAGTTAAAAATTTTATCGCAAATAATTTTAAAGTTGTATCTTCAAGAAAAAAAATATGAGCAAGAAAAAAGCAGTTACATATTGTCGAGTAAGTACACACAAACAAAGTCAAGAAGGTGAAAGCTTGACGCAACAAGCACAAGAATGTGATAAGCTAGCACAAAAACTTAATTGTGATGTTATTAAGATTTTTACTGAGGCAGTTTCTGGTAAAAATATTGAGGATAGAAAAGAATTAGAAAGATTGTTAAAATACGTTAGAAAAAATAATGTAGATTATGTGTTGATACGTGATATAGATAGAATGACGAGAGGCGGAAGCGGTGATTACACAAAAATAAAAAATATGTTAGCTAAAAACAGTATTAAGTTAGTTGATACCTATGGATTTATTCAGGAAGATAAGGATATATTGGAGGATTATGGTATTGATTGTGAATATGATTGGAATAGAGTTTCGCCAACGAGTACAGCTGAAAAAATGCGTGCTGATATGTCAGAAGAGGAGCGTAAAGTGATACTAAGAAGACTTATTCCAGCACAAATAAAACTTACTCAGGAGGGATATCATATAGGAAAACCAAATGATGGTTTTGTTAGTAAACAAATATTTGTAGATGGGAAACAAAGATATATATTAGAGCCAGATTCAAAGCGAGGTAAATATTTTTATGAGATGTTTGAAATGCGTGTTAATGGATATACTGATGAAGAGATTGTTGAGCGTGTAAATAAGATGGGTTATCGTAGTAAAAAAAGAAGAAAGTGGAATAAAGAGCATACAAAAATTGTAGGATATACAGGAGGTAATAAATTAGATGTAAAACAATTGCAGAAGTATATTTGTAATACAAAATATGCAGGAATAAATATTCATAAATGGACTAATTATAAACCTATAAGGACTAAGGGTGGTTTTCTTGTGACAATTGATAATTTCAATATAGCAAATAAAGGAAAAGTTTTTATAAAAGAAAAGTTAGATGGGTCTGTGGATGTTCTGTATAACTATAGTCCAACAAAGAATACAAAAAGAAGAATGAAGCATAATCCTAAATTTCCTATAAAAAGTCTTGTTTGTTGTCCTAGATGTAAAATGCCATTTAAAGGAAGTTCCTCTACTGGAAAATCTGGTAATAAATTTTCATATTATCATTGTGAAAGAAATCATAAAGGAGAGAGAATAAGGAAGGATGAATTTGAAAGTAAGTATTATAATCTACTCAAGTCAATTGGCTTTGATAAGGCTAATAAAGATGCTCTCACGAGTAGTTTGATGGAAACTTGGTCAATACACACAAAACAATCAATGTCGCAATCTGAATGCATACAGAGCGAAATTGAAGACCTTGAAAGTGAGAAGGACAACGTAGTGCAGAAGATTATTGCAACAGAAAATAAAACTGTAATGAACGCTTTAGAAAAAAGATTGGAAAATATTGAAAAAAAGATTGAAGAACTAACTACAGACAATAAGCAAGCAAAATTAAATGAAGGAGACATCAATGATTTTGTAAAGTTTGCAATGCAAATAGTAGAACACCCTGACAAAATGTTGAAAATGACTGAAGATATAGAAGTTAAAGAGGTGATATCCTCACTGTATTTTGAGAAAATACCAACATACTCAGATGTTGTTAATCGAACACCTGAGATGTCTGTTGTCTACAAGCTTTGTGAGAGTTCTCATAGTAAGAAATCTCTGAATGTAGTCCGACGGGGAATCGAACCCCGGTTACCAGGATGAAAACCTGGCGTCCTAACCACTAGACGACCGGACCAAGTGGTAGTTTTTATCATGAATTGACAGTAATATCTATTATACATAAAATAAATACAAATGCAAGTCTTCAAATAGCAAAAATCAAAAATTGTGCAATTTTTGGTAAAAATGGTATTATAATAAATATATGTATATAAATAAAAAAGAATATGAAAATAAAAATTAGAAATATTTTTAATATTATTTTAGTTGCTTTTGTTTTGATGTCATTTCATAATGGTGTGTTTGCTGCAGAACAAAATGACGGACAAAATTTGACAGTGACCGTAGATAATAGTTCAATTATTGTTCCAGATACGCCAATTATTGCACAAGTCGATAATATTACTACAAGTACAGTGGACCTTGATGTAAAAGTTGGAAGTAATTATGCAAATGAAATGCTTGAGTTTGTTGTAACAATTACGAATTTGTTTACTGGAGATGTGACAACTGCAAATTATACACAAGCTACAAACGCAAGTTCAGAAACAACTTTGGGTGTTGTAGGGCTAGACCCAGGGACACAATATCAGTTTGAAGTTAGGTACAGACGTAGTGGAGATGTATATAGTGATGATTCGTCTCCAGTAAATGCTACAACTCTTATTGATGCACCAGTCTTGGATTCTGTAGATGCAGTAACTGATAGTACTGCAGACCTTCATACTATTATTGACCCTGCATTTGTGGGAGCCACAATGGATTTTATTATTGCAGTTACCGATGGTGATGGTAATACATATACAGTACAGATGACGCAGAATGTTACAAGTATTAATGTGATATTGCCAGTAGATGATTTAGATTCAAATACAGATTATACATTTAAGGTAAAATATGCTCGTGAGAATACATTAAATTTTAGTAATTATTCTAATGAAAAATCTATTACGACAGAAAATGAAGTAGATTTATCTAGACCGATTATTGAAAGTATTGATAATGTTACAACACACTCTATGGATTTACTTGTTGATACAGGGGATCATAATAACAAGGATATGGATCTTGTAGTAAGAGTGGTAAATGAAAGTACGGGTGAGACGTTCACAGTTAATTTTAGTAAGACAACTGATAGTAATGGAAAAGTCATATTAGCTATTACTGGATTGGATCCAGATACTGTATATACTTTTAAAGTGAAATATTCATTAAATGGAGATGATAGAGAAAGTGCATATTCACCTGAAAAAAGCCAAAAAACAAATGCTATAGATGTGGTAGAGCCTACAGTAGAAATATGTAATAATAATTCCACAATAGTTGTCTTGCAATCAGAACTACAATCATATTTGGATCAAGGAGCAATAGTTGGTCCATGCGAAGCTCCTAAAGATATAAGAGTTGTTATTTGTTATAATGATTCAACAATTTCAATTTTACAATCAGAAGTTCAATCATATATTAATGATGGAGCTACGATTGGACAGTGTACTATTTCAGGAGGTTCTACTACTGTTGACGATCAGAATACAAGTATACATGATAATGATATAAAAAATAAGATTGCACCACAAGAATCAAAAAATATATATGAAACAATTGCAGGAATTGGTGCTTTTGCTGGAGCGTCAATTGCATTAGCAGGTTCTGCGGTACCATTATTTGCTGCTATGCCAGGAGCATTTGGAAATTCCGTTTTTCTACATTTCTTAGAATTATTTGGTATAATTGGTCGCAGAAAGGAAGAGCGTAACTGGGGAGTTGTGTTTGATGTTCAGACACACATGCCAATTCCGGCAGTTAAAATTGTACTTCTGGATCAAATGGGTAAGGAGATGGCAACAACATATTCTGATAAGGATGGAAGATTTGGGTTTTTGGTTAATCCAGGTACATATGTAATTAATGTGTTTAAAAAAAATTATACATTAGTTACAGAAATGGGACATGATGATATTTATGGAAATTTATATGATGGTAAAGAAATTACAATTAAAGAGGATCATGTAATGTTGTCAAATATTGCAATGAAATCGGAAAATATAAATTGGCAAGAATATGCTGCTAAGAAATCAAAACAATATAAATCAAAATGGTCAATAGTCAAAAAATATTTTTTTACATCAATGTATTTTATAGGTTTTGTCGCAACTGCTATTATTACATATTTTTATCCATCTGTTTTTAACTTCGTCATGTTAGGTGTTTATGTTATACTCTTTATTTATCAGAAATTCTTTAATAAAAAGAAATATGGTGTTATTGAAACACATGATGGAAAGCCAATTCCGTTTGCTATTGTAAATTTATATGATAAAAAAACAAATGAAAAACAAAATTTTGCAGTTACTGATTCAATCGGGCGATATTATCTTTTATCTGACAATGGTAAATATGATTTGAAAGCAAAAGGTCAGCCAGTGAGTGGTACGAGTTTTGAAAAAGTTGGTGATATCCATGTTACCGATGGTATTGTAAGAAAGGATATTATTGTATAATGAATAATTTGTCTTGAACATAAAAAACTATCAATTAATTGATAGTTTTTTATGTTATTATATATAAAATTTTAATTTAATAATTTTCATTTTTAAAATGTAAGTGTTAAAAATAAAATACTCTTTAATTTTAAGTAGGTATTCGTATTTTAATTTCTTTTGGTATTGTTGTGATTGTAGATTGAATTGCTGGATTGAATTGCTTTAACTTTTCTATATCAACTTTATATCTCTTTGCTATATTATTAAGTGTAATTTTTTTTGTGAACACGGTTTTGTTTACTGGTATTTCAATGTAAGACTGTTTATAGCCTAATAATTTTTTTTCTAGCCCTTGCTTTTTTATTACATCATATATTGCATAGAATTTTTCAGGATAATTGATATTTTCACTATAACTGGATATCCTATCTATAGCTAAATCAACTTTTTGTTCTTTTGTTAGAGGGACTTTAAGTTTTTGACCTAATTTGATTTCAACTGAGGATAGATTGTTTAGAGTTTGTAATTCAAGTACTGTTGAGTTGTATTTTTTTGCTATTTCTGATAGTGTGTCACCAGATTTAATCTCCACTGAATCATTTGAAAGTATTTGTGATATCTCAATATTTATTCTTGTTTCTAGCCATTTATTGAATCCAGTAAATGTAATAGGAGTACGTTCTTGAGGTATGATAATAGTTGAACCAAGTTTTAAACTGGCAAGTTCTTTTTGAGTTAGTTCTTCATTCCCAAAATTTGCTTTGCGTAGCAATACTACAGAAGTATTGTATTTATCTGCAATTTTAGATAATGAGTCACCTTCTTTAACTACATGTATTGTGCGTGCACGAGGCTTAGTTTCTTGATCCTTTTTATTGAGATATTTAGCATATTTATTTATATAACCACCGTTGTAATCCATTAATGCTAATTTCCACGAGTCTTCTTCGCTATTGTGGTGTATTTTGAAAAATCTATCAAAACTTTCACGTAGGTGCTTAGCGCACAATTCAGCACTTTTTATAGGGTCACGGCGCTCGTCATAATATTTACTTACAGACATACCAAAAGCATTTAATTGAGCGGTATCTTTTGTTATTTGAAATGGACCGATTGCTGCCTTGTTGGACACGGCATTCATATTGAAGTTGGATTCAGCAATTGATAAATATATAAATTTTTCAGGTACATCATATTTTTTAAATTGCTCACGCATCCCATTAAACCATGGTTGCATGCGCTCTAACCCTGCCACAAGACCTCTCTCATAATTTTTACCACCCAGAGTATATTC
>JALWAF010000127.1:0-406 GCA_027016355.1 Candidatus Moraniibacteriota bacterium
GTTTTTTTTTTATTCGTCATTAGGAACATCTTTTAATGCTGGATTCTGTTGTCTTTTGATATCTTTATTTTTTATATCAATTAATTCGCCAATAGTATGCACACCATCTCCGACCACATTTGCTGGTTTTCTGTTTGCAACGGCTAGAAGATTATTTTTTGTTGCGACTATTCGATATTCAGTTCCTTGCACTTGTTCCTCAAGAATTATCATAGTGCATTTTTCTTTGGATAATTTTTTAAGTGCAAAAAATAATTTTTCTTCCGAATCAATATTCATAAAAACACCATTTCCATGTGTACCAAAAGATGGCTTTACAACAATTGGTTTACTTGATTCTGACAAAAAGGTTAATATATTTTTAGTATCATTCTTTTTTAGAACTATTCCTTTAGGTGTTGAGATA
>JALWAF010000127.1:416-7860 GCA_027016355.1 Candidatus Moraniibacteriota bacterium
GAAATTTTTTTGTAATGGCTTTATATTTGCAAGTATGATAAGCAGTTACAGATGTGTTAGATGCTATCATCTCATGAACAATAAAAGTTTCTTCTTGTGTTGGTGGATATATCAATTTTATGAAATTTTTTTTTCCAGGAAATAATTTTTCTACAATAAAACCATTATTTTCAGCTGCTTTGACTATCAAATAAGAATCAATAGTTGTAAAATCTTCAGGTGTAATTTGTGTCATTGTGTTATTATATTATTATTTAATAATTTAATTCATTTTTACATTAAGGGTGTAAATATTTGAATTATTGTTTTAGTGTTGGAAACATTTTTTGGAGTAAAAGAAGGGAAACATCAACACCTTTTCCTTCCACTAGGGGTTTTTCATTTATGGTATAAACAGGTTTCGAGTTAATTTCTAAAATAACATAATCTGTATCTTTTGTAATGTTCTTGGTTATGATATCAATTCCGCCATACTCAAGTCCAAGTGATTTGATCGCTTTTATGCACTGTTTTTTTATATTAAAATTAATCTTTTTTGTATAGTCAATTGCTCTTCCGCCATTACCAAGC
Source organism: Candidatus Moraniibacteriota bacterium (assembly GCA_027016355.1). Lineage (GTDB taxonomy): Bacteria > Patescibacteriota > Minisyncoccia > Moranbacterales. Next base: position 987 of record JALWAF010000127.1, read on the forward strand.
ATAACATCATTTCTTAATATAAGTTTATATGAATCCGGTAGTATTGATTTTAGGGTAAAATTATTTTTTTTAATATTCTTTTTTGTGATGGCATCTAATTTAATAGGTTGGTCTTTGGGTCGTGATTTATTTTGTGTTTTTATAAGTTTTTCGATAGAATCAGTGCCATTTCCAATAATTGTGGCAGGAAGTCTTTTAACACAAGAAATAACCTTATCTTCTAAGACGAGAATACGATATTCTTCACCCATAGCCATTTCTTCCACAATAAATTTGCGCTGTTTTAAGAGTGCATATTTTTTGCGCTCATTTGTAAAGTGATCAATAGCACTTTTCAATTCTTTTTGTGAAGTTATATTCCATGTTATGCCTCTTGATAATGATCCATCGATTGGTTTTAGTATTAGCGGATATGACAAATTGTTTTTTTTAATTAATTGTATCGCCTCAGTTTTATTTTTTGCAGAAATTCCACGAGGTACTGGTATATTGTGTTCATTGAGAATGATTTTTGTAATTTTTTTATTGAGAGTAAAGTTGCCTAATTGAGATTGTAATGGCACGTAGGCATCATTTGCATAAATAACTTGTCCTTTGTAAGTAAAACGTGCAAAATTTTTGTAATTAGGATATAAATACACATCAATACCAATACTCATAGCCTTTTGTATAAGTGATTTAAAACCAGCGTGACTAATGGTAGGTAATTGTTTTTTTGTAGACATAGATGTTGTTAATATATTATTTGGTGCACAATTTTTGTAGCATGTTTTATTTGCTTACATCAATCAAAAAGTTATATAAATTTCGTTTTCCAACTATCATATCATATTTCATATCACTTCTATCAACAATATTTACTTTAGCTGGAATAGTTTTTTTATCCATTGTAAATTTAATGTTTATAACAGGTCGAATTGATGATCCACTTGAAGAAAAAATAATAGAAACATCAACTAAATCAAGTATTTGGCTTTTGTATTTTGATATAATTTCTTTTTTGATAGACATTTCATTTTTGGGTGTTATGTCATATTTTGTTAAATCGATTTTATTAAACTCATTTATGACATGCTCAAAACCAAGTGCTTTTGCTAATTCTATATCAATTGATGAAGAATAAGCACCAGTATCTATTTTTGCTTCGGTATCTATTTTTATGTTATTTTTTCCGGTTATTTTTATTTTTTCAACAGAACCAATCACTCTTTTGCCACTCATGCTTTCAACATCTTCTTCAATTTCACCACCAAATAGGTTTTTGCCCACAGCTACACCACGCAATATGGATTTAATTTTTAATCCTTCCACACGTTCAAGGCGTTCTTTGAGGCCAGCCATATTTGCAACTTGAATTGAGAGACCTGGACGAGCATTAAGTTCTAAAAATACAGGTCCTTCATCTCTATCAATTGCAATATCAGCCCCCAAGAAACCAAGCCCAGATGCTTCTTGAGCTTTAACTGCAAGAGCTAACATTTCATCCCAATAAGGGATTTTTATACCAGAAAGCAATAATCGTGTTTCTGGAACGTATTCAATAACTTTTGATTTGCCTTGTACCGCAGTTGTCGTGACTCCTTTTGCCATATCAATTCCTACTCCTATACCGCCTTGTTGAAGGTTTGCCTTACCACCAGACTCTTTTGTTGGAAGGCGAAGCATTGCCATTACAGGAACCTTGTTGTAAATAATTACACGAATATCAGGAATTCCCTTGTAAGCATAAGGTCGAAAAGTTTTTGATAACTTGAGACGTTCTTCAAAAAAAGCAACATCAGGTGTGTTTGATAATGAATATTCACCATCTAAAACATGTCCTATATGTGTTATCAAATCATCTTTTGTAATTGTTTTTCCATTTCCCTTTATCCAAACATCATCTGTTCCTTTTTTGCGTCCATATACAACTATAATGCCGTCGCCACCAAGTCCTTTATTTGGCTTTATAACAAAGCTCGGTGGCAAAATACTCCAATCGAAGTTATCTAATGTACGTCTTGAAGATATTTGAGCAATAAGACGAGGTACGGGTACACCTGCTTTTTTGAGTAATCGTTTTGAGCGGATTTTATCATCCGCAAGACGTTTTGCTTTTTTGAGATTGTGTGGACGGATATAAGTTAAATTTCTGGAATTCATTCCAAGTATTTTTTTACCCGCTGTTAATGTTTCAAACATGTATTTTTTATTTAATCTTATTTAAAACATCATGAAATCGTAAGTATTCATTAATACGTAATCCAGTCCACTTACCAATAAATATATTAATAGGGATAATAAGAAGAATTGTGAGTGGATGCACAAGTACTAAACTTATCATATATCTACCAATTTCAGTTGTTGGTGAAAGAATTGTATAGCCAATAAGTGCAATAATGAGTGTCTCAACCGCTAATATTATTGCTGTACGATTACCTTTTTCAATTTGTACAGTTACAAATTTTTCTACAAGCATGATTATTATAATGATTGGAAAGATTGACATAGATGCAAATCCTGTACGATTAAAATATCCTGCGATAGCAAGTGTGAGTATGACAGAAAAAGTTACAATTGTTAAGTTGATAGCTGCTCGGGGTAGGTATAGTAGCCTTAGCTTTTTTAGTACATAGCGCATACCCATACCTACAAATAATACTATTGCATAAATTGTAATAGCATATTTAATATCCCAGAAGCTATGTTGAGCAATAAATACAAAAGCTATTGTAATAATGGAAGGTGTGTAAATACCAAAAGCCTGAATACCTACTATTTGACGTAGTACAACAACTATAGTAATAACAATAGGGAAAAGTAATAAAAGAGTGATAGTATCTAGACTGAGATGTTGTTCAAGTAAAAACTGTATAATAGGACTAAAATCAATGTAATTCATATATTTAATATAAGGTTAGTTATTAATTTTTTGTGTGTAACGTCTAGAATTTATGTGACAAAGTGCTACAGCAAGTGCATCAGCAGTATCATCTGGTTTTGGGATACTTTTTAATTTTAACACACTTTTAATCATTTTTTGCATTTGGATTTTATCAGCTCGTCCATAACCAGTAAGTGATTGTTTGATTTGAAGTGGCGTGTATTCTGCTATTGTCAGATTATTTTGAAAACAGACATTAATAATTACTCCACGAGCTTGAGCTACGCTAATAACGGTTTTTGCATTTTTAAAATAAAACAATTCTTCCACAGCAACTTCTTGAGGCTTATATTTTTTTAGTAGAAACAATAAGTTGTCTGCAATTTCTTTCAAACGTTTAGCAGTAGACAAATTTTTATTTGTTTCTATATGACCATAGGCAACTGTTTTACTAAATTGCCCATCATCAGTACAATCTAATATACCCCAACCAACAATAGCTGTACCAGGATCAATTCCAAGAATTTTTATCATTATTAACCAATTAAAATATTAAGTTAATTTAAAATAATAGCATTTTTATGCTACATTGTCAAAGATTTCGACAACATCATCGAGATCCTCAATTATTTCAAAAAGTGTATCATAGCTTTCTTTATCAGCACCGCTGAGTGTTACTTGTTGAGTAGGATTGTAGATAAGCCTAGCTTCATTAACAGATTTAGTTTCAGACTCAAGTTCTTTTAGTGTGCTATGTAAGTTTGCAGGCTTGGTTATAATAATTAAATTTGATTCTTCCATGAATACATCCTCAGCGCCAGCTTCAATAGCAATTAGTTCAGCAGTTTCAGTATCTTTGGGAACAATGGAGATATAACCAACAAAATCAAATTGAAAGCTGACACTTCCACTAGGTACAAATTTGCCATTATTCTTTTTGAGTGCAGTTTTAACTTCCGTAAGAGCTCTATTTGTGTTATCTGTTGCGCACGTGATTATCATCATAGCTCCACCAGGACCCATTCCTTCATAAGTTATTTCTTCAATTTTAGTGCCATCATCGCCAGAACCTTTTTTCATTGCTCGTTCGATATTGTCTTTTGGCATATTAGCCTTTTTTGCTTGAGAAATCGCTAATTTGAGAGCACTATTCATTTCGGGGTCAGCGTCTCCATTTTGTACGGCGACCATAATTGCTTTTGCAATACGAGAAAAAACTTTTGACCGCTTAGCATCCTCAGCAGCTTTTTTGTGTTTAATGGTTGACCATTTACTGTGTCCTGACATAATAATTGTGTTTAAGTTATATAGTGACAGGATATTATCCTATCACTACTATCATCACATTTTTTTCGCTTTTTTGCAATAATTAGCTTGTATTTTCATATTTTTTGTGTTAGTGTAAAAAACCAATTGTGGTAAAAGTTGTTTTAACAAATGAATAATATTAGGAGGGATTCATGAAGGGAAAAACTGCAGAGGAACAGGCAAGAGAAGAGAAAAACGCTGAGATTACCAAAAAAATCCGTGCAGAACGCGGGGCAAAGATTGGGGCAGATGGAAATGCAACTGCAAATTGTGCTTCGGCACGTGAACGTGTAGAAAACGAGATGCACAAAAACACAGGAGAATAAAATGAAAAGAATAATTGGCTTTTCAACAGGAGTGTTGTATCACGCGATTGATTCAATATCAGAACAAATGTTTAACATTATATATGATGTAGGTTGTAATCATGTAGAAATTCATGCACATAATGAGGCACAATTAGATGTTTTAATGTGTAATGAGAGGTCTCTTGGTGCATGTGTATACAAGCGATTTCATTCACGCTCAGTACATTTACCAATGATGTCTATTGATAAAGATAATGCACTGTATTTTGCAAGAGCGATTACATTGTTTTTATCATCTCATGCTTTTGCAGTGATGCACCCAAATTTTACACATGATTTTGATGAAATTGAGGCATTCTTTGAACGCATCGCAATTGAAAACATGGATAACAGAAAAATGTCTTTTCGTACTTTACAAGAATTGCGAGAGTTTTTTCAGAAATATCCGCATTTCAAGTTGGTTTTTGATGTGCAACACTGGGTTGTGAATGGTTATGATGTTAACCGTATCCCTGCTATTTTAGATGAATTTCAGGATCGGATTGTGGGAGTTCACCTCAGTGGCGTGGGAAGTGATAAATACCATATTCCTGTTTGCAGAAATAATCAAAGGGAATTGGTAGAGTCATTGCAAGATTTGCCGGCACATATTCCGATTGTTTTGGAAGGTGTGTGTGCAGATATTGACGAGATGAGACAGGAAATAGGGTATGTAAAGGATATTTTGGGTTAAAAGGAGAAAAAAATGCAAATAAAAAGAGCATTTATTGATGTGGCTGGTAATTTTGCAGTTTTTCGTGAAAAGGGTGGTAAAAATAATTGGTTTCATATGAGAATTGTTGAGAATGAACAATACATAAAACCATTAGATCCCAAAAGTGATACATGGAATGGTTTTTTTGGTAGTCATAGGTTACATATTTATAATAGATGGTTGTATCGTGGAAATCGTACGGTAAAAGCAATAAAAATTGTTGGCTCAGATATTGATCTCGATATGATTATTGCCATTATGGAGATACAGAAACAAAAAATGGCAAAAAGATTGGAAAAATTTCGCCATAAACATCCGAGAAATGAAGGTTATTTCAACACAGATGTTGTTTCTGCTTCATCTCGCACAAAACTTGCACAACAACGAGAAACGTGTGCAAATATAGTCTTTCCTTCTTGTGGTACATACGATGGAAAGTAAAAAAAGAGGCTAGGAGGCAAACAATAATCGGAGAAAATACAAACGTATTTTCTCCGATTTTTTTGTAACGGACAACTTGATTATAATATATTTATGCACATTTGTAGTATACAGGGATCCAGCCCCTGTTTTTATGAAAATATTTGTGGCAAAAACAGGGTTTGGAGCCCTGTTTTAGTTTTGTGTAGTGGACGGTCGCGACCGTCCACTACAATTTATCTTGGCAAAAATGTAGTTTTTTTGATTTAAAAATTGTAGGTTTATCACAGGGATTTATGTTTTGATATTTTGGTAAATAGACGGGAGATTGAGAGGTAGATTTTTTTGTAGATAATTTTTGCGTTGTGTGTGAGGCTAAAATTAATTTGTTAAGTAGGGCATTAATATAGTTTGCTATATTATCTAAGAGTGTAGTTTTGTTGGAGGACGTTTTGTTATTGGCTTCATCACTAGAATTATATATAGCATTGTACGCTACCAGACTTTCTAGTTTTTGTTGTGACAATATTTGTTCATTGTGGAGTGCCTGATTTATTATTTCTTGAGTTTGTTTTATTTTTTCCAAATCTTTAGGAACAAACCATTGCCAAACACCATCAATTTTTTCATAAGTAGCATTATCTGGAATTGAAATGTCTTTGTCTCCATATTCTAGTTTATCCGATATACTACCACTAGGTCTACGAACTTCTATTGCGCCAGTTTTATTTGGAAGTGTAAGTGCACAATATTTTTTTGTAATTATTTTTGTTTGTCCAGATTTGATAGTGAGCTTTTTGTTTATCGGATGATTTACAAGTTTTTTCTTACTTGTTCCTGTGGCAATGCTCCAATTTTGCAAATTAATTTTTTTGTGGGAATTATTTTTTATAATAATATATTCTACCCCCGTATCTTTTCCAGCAGGATTTGGAGATATTTTTGTTATTTTTATATCATATTTAGGATATTTTTTAACTTTGATTATAAAATCTTTTGTAATCTCTTCGCTTTCATCTTGGATGCGAACAGAGGCATGATATGTGCCAGTCTTATCATATTTATGTCTAGTTTTCCATATATAACTTTTGTGTCCATCACCAAAATCCCAACGAACCTTCAATTTTTCGCCATCAACATCCTTTGCTTTTGCGAAGAAGTCCGCATACACATTTTTGTAAACCTTTTTATCAATATTAAATTTAGTTATAGTAGGTAAAT
>JALWAF010000128.1 GCA_027016355.1 Candidatus Moraniibacteriota bacterium
TTATGGATATAAGCAAAGGACTTGCCCATGAAGAAGCAGCTGAACAACCTCTCAAGACTTTTGTTGATATCTCTAGTGGAGAATTATGTCCAAATGATAAGATTATTATTACATCACAAGAACTTTTAGATCTAATATCACTTGATGAATTACAAAAAAATGCCATTACTTTTGGTCAAGAGAATTTCATTCAATTTATTGAAACTGTACTGACAAATGAATGCTCTTTGGCAACAGCGACAGTCATTGACGTTTATGAAAAAGAAAAACCTCGCCTACAGCCAAAATCATTACAAACAAAAGAAATCCCATCAAATGCTTTTAGTGCTGATGCTTTTGAAGAACAACTTGAACAAATATCAGAAACTATAGACAACACTGAATTAGAAAAAGCTAAAGAAAAGCCTTCCGAATATACTGATCCACGCACTGGACATATTCATATTCAAGGTAATAATGAACCTCTTCCTGAACAAACCATCATTAAATCAGCACAAGAGAAAATATTGGAGTCATTTGGTGATATAAAAGAATCTATAGCAATAAAATGGCACACTCTTTCAAAGAAATTTTTTAGTTTGCGCAATAAAGAGAATTCTACGTCAACAGAAACCGTAGATACTTTTGATGATATTGAAGAATTTGATGATATCCCTGATACCATTCTTTCCGATGATGATACATTTGAAACACCTCAAACAAAAGAAAAACTTCTTAATTTTTTTCAAATAATTTTAGAAAAAACAAAACAACTAGGACAAATATTACACTCAACTGCTAACAATTTTATAAAAAAAATATCTTTTTATTACACAAAGATTGCTATATACTTCAAAAATACACAAACAAAACAATCGGGCGTAATCGAGAATCAAACTATATCCCAAAAACAAAAAAATTCTTTTTTACCGAGCATGCATCATATTGTAGAATTGTGGTATAAAATGAACACTCATACGAAATTAACTACTATTGGTATATTAATTTTTATAATCATAGTTCCATTAATTTTTGCAAAAATTTCACAAAACAATCAAAAAAATACCCAAAAAAATATTAACGACACACAACAACAAATAGAAAATGAAACGGTAGAAGAACCCGTTGTATCACAAAATCCCGCACGAAGTAATATTGACAATCCCACATCATTATTAACTGATTCTTCGCCTATTTCAACAATATTAGTAAATGATAAACTTATAGGTATTACAAAAAATAATATCGTATTACTAGCTAATGGAGAAAATAAAAACTTTTCACTTCCGGCAGACTCTGGAGAAATAGTAATTGGCACACCAATGAATGATCTTGATCTTGTCTTTATTCTTACAACAAAGAACAAGTTATATTCGTTTAGTCCAACTACGAAAAAATTCAAAGAACAAAAAAATATTCCATCATTTGATTATTCAAAAATAATTGAATTGAACACATATATGACATATCTTTACACTTTAAATGAAGAGACAATCACACGATATGCACGTATAGAGAATGGGTTTGATGCTGGAAAAAACTGGTTAAAAGAAAATATCACCATATCCAAAGACTCAACAATGGCAATTGATGACGATATTTATATAACGCAAGATAATAAGATAATAAAACTACATCAAGGTAAAAAAATGTCTTTTTCACAAGATGCTTCAATACAAAAAGTATCTAACATTTACACAACTGAAGACACTGACTTTATGTGGATTCTTGATACAGAAAATGATACTCTCTTTAAAACCAAAAAATCAACAGGACAAAAAATAACTGAGTATACACATCCAGATTTTCATGATGCCACTTCTATAGTAGTATCAGAACAAAATAATGTAGCAACTATTTCAACACCTAAAAATATCTTATCTTTCAAATTAGAAACAAAATAGCTTATCAAAAAAAGTCTCACAAAATACATCAACAATCTTTTTATTATTACAAGTGAAATTACTATTATTATTTTTCATTAGCATAATAGTTTTTTATAAATAATTACCATGTCCTATATTACTATTTTGCTAAAATACTTATACTAGTTAATTACAAACCAATCAAATGTCAAATCATTTGCCAATGCTGTTGGGATACTAACTTCACAATAACCATCTTCAACTTTTGTTACCGTCAATGTTGTTTCAATTGCATTTGTATCACGCACAGTCGTAAATACCTTGCTACCAGCATTAATGGTAACCGTTTTGATAAGTGTTACCGTTTCTCCTGCAACAATTGTAGACGAACCTGCAGATGCCGCATTCACATCTTCTCCATCTTCATCTTCTATTGTCACGTTGTCATTAATTGTGAGTACATTTGTTTCTAGTTCTTCTGTGATAATCTTTTTTGTATTTAGTAATCCATTTAGAGTTAATG
>JALWAF010000129.1:0-1921 GCA_027016355.1 Candidatus Moraniibacteriota bacterium
CATAAATATAGAAAATAATTTGTTGTATTTATGGTAGTGCTAAAAATATGAATTTAATAATAAATTTTACACAAACACGAGGAGATGAAGATGAAAAAACGATATAAAATACCAGCGGTTATTTTAGCAAGCGGTACTATGGGATTTTTTGGTGAGGGGTATCCTTATCATAAACTTATCTGGCCATTTGTGTGGATTACAAAAAGATCTGCAATGTTTGTAGCAAAAACAGTTACTGTAGATCCGATAGTTGGGAATATGCTACTTAAAGATGATAGTTCGCCAAAAAGTTTGCGACCTGATTGTATATTTATTGATTTCAAAAGATGGCTTCGTGGGGGCATGCTAAATGCTGTGGGATTGAGTAATTTTGGTCTTAGATATTATCTTGAACAGGGACTGTGGCAGAAGCGCACAAAACCATGGGCACTTTCAATAATGTTTGTGCGCAAAACGCGTGAAGGACGTATTGCAGAAGCTCGTGAATCTGTTGCAATTATGCTTGAATACCTGGATCAATTTGGTATTTTGCCAATTCTCAAGCTCAATATTTCTTGTCCAAACACTTGCCATAATGTAAGTGATTTGATAAGTGAGCAAAAAGAAATCCTAGATATTTTAGCAACATTGGGACTTAAAATCATCGTGAAGGTTAATGCAGTATCAGATGTTGAGAGTGTGCAAAAAATTGCACAGCATAATGCCTGCAATGGTGTCTGTGTATCAAATACATTGCCATGGGCTGACTTACAAGATTGGATTAAATGGAAAGTTTTTCCAGAGTTCAAAGAATCACCATTGGCAAAATATGGTGGTGGCGGGTTTTCTGGTAAAGACATGTGTCCAATTGTGATTGCATGGATTGCACGAGCGCGGCAGGCTGGTATTACAAAACCAATCATTGGTGGAGGCGGAATATTTACACCGCTGGATGTGTGGCGAATGAAAAAAGCAGGAGCCACATCTATCTCGATTGGTTCACCACTGTTGTTCAGACCATGGACAACAGCACTCATTAACACTCCATTAGCAAAAATTCTTTTTAGGAGGAAAAAATGAAAATTTATAGTAGGAGTGGACTTGCATTTCTTGAGATGATAAAGCCGAGTAATTTTCATGTACATTGGCGTGAATTATCTCAGTTGCCGTTTACTGTACCGTGGAGTGCAACGCAGTTTTGTTATGTGCAAGGTATGCCAAACACAACAAAACCGTTGACAAAACCCTTGGATGCAAGTAATTATTGCATCCAGGCACAACATATTGGCAACTCAGTTAATTTTGATTTTAAAGCATTTGTGTCACTTCATTTAACTGATGATACAACACCAGCAGATATTCGTGCTGTAGCGCAGTCTGATAACATTTTGTCGGTTAAAGGCTATCCAGCTGGCGCTACCACAAATTCCAACAAAGGCATAACTGATTGGAAAAAGGTATATTTGATATTGGCCATTATGGAAGAAGAGCGTGTACCATTATGTGTTCATGGAGAAATAACCGATTCGAAGGTTGCCCTGTGGGATCGTGAGCGTGTTTTTGTTGATACTGTTTTAACAGAAATTCACAAGGCTTTTCCGCAATTGATAATTATTCTGGAGCACGTATCTACAAAAGAGGGTGCTCAATTTATAGAGTCCACACCAAATCATATTGGCGGAACGGTAGCTCCTCATTACATGTTGTGTAATTGTAATGATGTGTACTTACGTCCAACGCGGAACTGTTTTCCAATGATAAATTCGCCTAGAGACCAGGAGACTGTTATCAATTTTGCAATAAACTGTCAAAAGGTTTTTGCAGGCACTGATAGTGCGCCACATCCTGCTTGGGATAAATTTTGTGATCATGGCAAAGGAGGGTGTTGTGTTGAACCTTATGCAGTATCACTTTATGCGGAGGCTTTTACTCGTGCTGGAGC
>JALWAF010000129.1:1931-2360 GCA_027016355.1 Candidatus Moraniibacteriota bacterium
TGAAACTTTACAATGGCAGTATGTTGATTAGTTATATTAAATCGACATGTAATTTTTACAATCGTTTACGGAGAAAATTTCTCCGTAAGCGATTTTTTATTTTAGAAAAATATGCTATACTTAGTAAGCATGAGAGGGGCAGTATAAAATAATGTTAACAAATGTATTATTTTTCTATCATGAGCCGTTGACTGATAACCGATAACCATTACTTATGACATATCAAGTAAAACTTCAACAATTCGAGGGGCCGTTGCCGTTGTTGTTGGAATTGATTGAAAAAGAAAAATTGGATATTACTACAGTTTCGTTGGCGCAGGTGGCGGATGATTTTTTGGCTTATATTGAGAGGGGAGAAAATATTAATTTAGCCAATTTAAGTGAATTTTTATTAATTGCTTCTCATTTAATTTTGATAAAGTCGAAGGC
>JALWAF010000130.1 GCA_027016355.1 Candidatus Moraniibacteriota bacterium
GGGTATGACCGATAACAACAGGTTGATTGGATGGAAAAGCTTCTGCTAATTCATTTGAATAAATTATTCTTTCATTTTTATCATTGCCCTCACAAAAAGCACATTTCATAATTATTCTAAAATATATTTATTTAATTCTTTTTTCTCTTTCAATACTTTCGCGTTATTATCTACAAATTCTTCATATTCTTTTACGCTACCAAATTGATTTAATATTTCTTCCTTATCACATAATACACCTTTTCTCTTTCCTATGAAATCCAGATAACTAGAATATTTCCAATATTTATCTCCACCATGGATAAAATTATTTTGATTTACATAAGCTGATAAATACAAAAGATATTCATTTGAGTCTATGTGAATTGATTTGAATCTGCCTTCGAATAAACTTCCTGTTCTTTTAGATTTTCTGTTGAAGTACATTGTGTATGAAGTACCTAATTTTTGCATGAATTTTTCTATACCTTTTTCTTCTTTTTGTTTCAAGATAAAATGATAATGATTTGAATTAAGACAATATGTAATAATCTCTACAAGCTTAATACGACTCTTCAAGTGTTCTTCAAGGTTCAACCTAGGGTCGACCCTAGGTTGAACCTTGTCCCTCTCCATACGCCTCATGTCCCTCCAGATATGCATAAGTCCACTTGTCGTATCATTCACAAGATTCATCGCAAGTAAAAACCGTTTATAGTCCTTATCATCCACAAAAATATCACGCTTATCCACTCCACGATTATAAACATGATAAAATTCATCATTAACTAATTTAGTTTTTCGTATAGCCATACCAGCACACTACCACAAAAACCCAAATTTCCCAAGGCCGGGCCTTGAAAGAAAATTTAATATAACTTCGTTTCATAAATAATCGTATCTCCATGTCTCTTTCCAATACATACTCTATCATCCAAATTATATTGCCAAGGTCCTTTACCAATATATCGTATGTTATCTATCTCATATCTTATACAACGATACTAATGAGTTTTCCTTGTACAAAGATAACCTTTCTGATTTCCTTTCCACCTATGTGCTTTTGTACTTTTTCACTTTCTAGTGCTTTTTCTTTTGCTTCGTCCTCTGTTATGTCAGCATTTACTGTTATTTTGTCTCTTACCTTTCCATTTACTTGTACTACAAGTGTTATTTCATCATCACTCAAATATTTTTCATCATACTTGGGCCAAGTTTCTTCTATTAGAAATGTATTATTACCCATCTGGCTCCATAATTCTTGTGTCATATGTGGTGCAAAAGGTGACAAAATTTTCAAAAATTTACCAAAATCTTCTGTTGAAATATTTTTTTTCTTTTCTAGTTGATTTGCTAGTACCATCATTGCACTTATTGCTGTGTTGTATTTCATCTCTCCTATATCTTCACCTACCTTTTTAATTGTTTTGTGTAGTGTCTTTTTCAAAAGCTCTGATGTTTCTCCACTGACATAACCTGACTGATAACTTTTCCAAATTTTTTCTAAGAATTTTCTCGGACCAACAAGTCCTTCTGTACTCCATGCAATGGATGCATCAAATGGTCCCATAAACATTTCATAAAGTCGGAAAGTATCAGAACCAAATCTCTCAATTACATCATCTGGATTTATCACATTGCCCCACCTTTTACTCATTTTACGTCCATCTTCTGCCATAATAAGTCCGACAGTTTGCAATTTACTAAAAGGCTCATCATAATTTACCACACCAATATCATACAAGAACTTATGCCAAAAACGAGCGTAGATTAGGTGTCTAGTAGCATGTTCCGCACCGCCTACATAAAAATCTACTGGTGACCAATACTTCTCTTTATCCTTGTCTACAAGTGCTTTGTCATTTTTGGGGTCAATGTAGCGCAAATAATACCAGCTAGACCCCGCCCATTGTGGCATCGTATTAGTTTCTCGTTTTGTATCACCTCCACACTCTGGACAAGTAGTATTTACCCATTCATCAATCGCTGCAAGCGGTGATTCTCCTGTACCTGTTGGCTCATAGCTCTCAACCTCAGGAAGCTCAAGTGGCAACTCGTCTTCTGGTACAGTAACCACTCCGCATTTATCACAATGAATTAAAGGGATTGGCTCTCCCCAATACCTCTGCCGAGAAAAAACCCAGTCACGAAGTTTATAAGATGTTGTCATTTTTCCGCCAGCTTTCTTGGTTATTTTTTCTTTTATTTCTTTCGAATTTTGCACGCCGTCAAATTCACTAGAATTTATTAAAATTACATTACCTTTATCATCATTAGTAGTAATCCATGGCTTACTTCCATTGTAATATTTTTCTAACTCTTTTTCAGATGTACCCTTATTTCCTGAGCCAAAAGGTTGTATCACCATTTTAATAGGTAAATTATATTTTTGAGCAAACTCAAAATCACGCTCATCATGTGCTGGCACTGCCATAATTGCTCCAGTTCCATAATCAGCCAAGACATAATCCGCTATAAAAATTGGAATCTCTTCACCGTTAACTGGATTAACTGCCATCACACCCTCAAGTCGCACACCAGTTTTTTCTTTCCCTTCGGCAGTTCGTTCTATCTCGGTTTTTTTACTAGCTTCTTTTTGATATGTCCTTACTTCATCTACATTTTTGATACACACCCCCTCCGCGTCATTCCCGCGAAGGCGGGAATCTAGTTTTTCATCCTCAGACTTTATCGTATCATCTGGATTCCCGCCTTCGCGGGAATGACAAGATGATAACATTTCATTAACCAATTCATGTTCCGGAGCAAGTACCATATAAGTAGCACCATACAAAGTGTCAGGTCGTGTTGTAAATACTTTTACAGCTTGACTGCTATTGTCATTCCCGCGAAGGCGGGAATCTAGTTTTTCATCTAATATATCTAAAATTTCTGGATTCGTATTTTCATTTTGTGTAAAGTGTTCTTTATTTTCTATATATATCTCTTCTGCATCAGCTTCTCTAATTATATATTCAAAATCTTCTTTTGGTATATAGGGGTCATTAGAATAAATTACTATAATTTGATTTATCGATTTTTTTACTTTTTGTAAATTAAAATTTTCAAAAAAATCATCTATTTCTGGAATATTTTTATTCTTTCTAATCGCTGGAGCAACAAACAAAACTTTATTTAATTTCAAATCATTTTCTGAAAGATATCTTATAAGAAAAGTAGGCGCCAATGAATGTGCTATAAAAATAGTATTTTTATTGATTTTTGACAATACATTATTATCAAAAAATTTCTTCCATTCAATATAACTTGGATTATTTGAATTTGGAAAATCTGGATTATAAACACTCAAACCTTTTTGTTCTAAAAAATGTTTTGTTTCAGAAAACCAACCTTGATCTCCTCGCCCTTCAAAACCATGCATTAAAACAACATCTGTTTTTTCTTCATCACTTTTAATTTTAAACTCAATCTCAGCACCTTCACTTCGTCCTATCCAATTTCTTTGAAGTTCTTTTATGTGTTCTTGCCAATCAAGTTTATCTAAATCTTCTAAAAGTCTATCAGCATAATCTGTGATTTTTATTACCCATTGTGGGAGTTTTTTCTTTTGGATTGGTGTATCACATCGCTCACATGCTCCGTTTTCTAAATCTTCATTTGCTAGTCCAGTTTTGCATGATGGACACCAGTTTATTGGCTCGTTTGATTGATATACCAAACCTTTTTTGTACATTTGGATAAATGCCCACTGAGTCCACTTATAAAACTCTGGGTCCGTAGTTGCGATTTCTCGCTCCCAATCATAATTTAGTGAAATTTTTTCTAGTTGTTTTTTAAATGTTTTGATGTTTTCGTCCGTGCCAATTCGTGGATGTACTTTATTTTTGAGAGCATGTTGTTCAGCAGGAAGCCCAAAAGCATCCCATCCCATCGGATGAAGCACATTAAAGTTATTCATTTTTTTGTACCGTGATATTATATCTGTTGCGATATAGCCTTTTGGATGACCCACATGAAGTCCGGCACCACTGGGATATGGAAACATATCCAAAATATAAAATTTCTCTTTGTCAGGATCTTGTGTTGTTTTATAAACATTGGCTTCAATCCATTTTTTGCGCCACTTATCTTCTACTTTTTTATGTTCGTAACGTTCCATAATAAAAAATACCTTTAAAGTTATATCTATAACCTTATCGCATTTTGATGTTTTTTTCAACTATAAAAATTACACCAGTCTACTCAAGACAAAACAAGTTCATTATAATTTTTCCTAATCATTAGCAAATCTAGTAAATTTAGCAAAAACAGCAATATTATATTGTTCATCATCCCCTTCATTTTGCATTGCGTTTTGGATATAATGTACGATTGTATCTTGCGAAGATGCATGGGAATACTGTTGCAATTCTAACCACTCATATAGAGTAGCTGAATCATCATCATATGTACCTCCAGTTCCGTCTATATAATTTGCAAATGTTGTGTCATTGATTACTGCACCACTGGTAAAAGTATTTGCCAGATGTTGCATTCTCTCTTGTGTCCATTGATTTCGTAAATTAGCATCATAAAGCGATACTACAAATTCCGCCAATCGTGCACCGTGCGTCAAATCTTCCATTCTAGTTCTGGAATCTGGATCAATATCAGCTGGCCAATAATACCAAGTGAGATAAGTATCATTGTTTGCAGAAGTTTGAGACGTAATATTCCACCAAATATAATTACCTACTTTAGTAACAATATCTCTATAAGAATTATCTGGATTTCCAGTAGCGAGGCTGGCACGATACAACTCTACTAACGGCTCAGCTATAATCACTGTTAAATTAATTGGTGCTTCGATACCAGATAAATTTACTCTATCTTCATAGTAATTGTTGGGATAGACAAAATACATACCGGTTGTGCTATCACCATAAGGCGAATCATTATCATCGATAAAAGGATTGTGAGCATTATAAAGATCATGTACTAAATTGTAATATCTATCGGCATCCGTGCCAAATTCCTGCGAAAGATCTGGATCTTCCTTAACAATTCTAGCAAATGCAGCTAAAGGATAAGCATGAAGTGCATTAGCCAACATTTCAGAATAACGTTCACCACCATCAGGTCCATAATCATACTCTCTCGTGCCCCATCCAGGTATCACAGTGCCAGTGCGATCATCAACTCTATTTGTCAAAACATCATTTCCATCTGCAACAATTGTCAATAATTCATCTAGATCACGCAAGACACGTACATCATGAGATGCTTCATACATATCAATATATGCACGCAAATATGCACCAGTATCCCATCCGCTCGGATTACTATCAACACCAAACTTACCGACAAAATAATTATCTTTTATATCTTGATGTTGACTCAAAAACCAATCGACTTTTTGAGTTAAATCTGGAAAATTTTCATCGCACCAACCACTGGCTGGTAAATTAATAGAACGACGCAATGTTAATGTCGCATCTGTTGTATTAGATACACTATCACAATCAACATCACCTGCTGTATTTTCTTGAGGCCAATTTTCTACAGATAATCCTTCTGCATAGCGAAGAATTGTCAGGGCATCTACCGTTGTCAATTTTTGATCTTGATTTACATCCGCACGCAACGCACCATTACTAGCATCACCAAATATTACAGAGAATGCAACAAATAAAACACCCAATACAAGAGGCACAATAAATTTTGTTTTTTGTTTGGTCATAAAATTATCATTTCATTTATCACATTATTTTATCTAAATATTTTTTGCGATTACAAATTTCATAATGAAAAATACGATAAAGTTATATCTATAACCTTATCGCATTTTGATGTTTTTTTCAACTCAACTACCTACCTATGCAGGTGTTGCATCTGGCTGTGGTGATAAAAACCCTGAAACTTTTTCTTTTAATTCTTTCGCTTTTGCTTTTATTTTACTTTGTCCTGGTGGTAACGGTGAACATGACACAAAATAAAGAAAAGCGCACGGCAATGACATAAATCCCCCAAAAATAAACCAAATACAAAACAATCCTAATATTGATTTAATATCCAGGTAATTGTAATTCATTACTGCAATACTAATGAGCATTGCAATAAAACGAGCATTAGAATATATTGAAAAAAATAAAAATATCAATCTAAAACCCAATAAATGAGACGTGAATACATTTCCCGTGCCCCTATGTAAATTATTATCACAATTCCTTTCTATTAAATTACAAATCAACCAAAAGACAGCTCCAATCAAAAATATAAGTACTACAATCACTATAGACCATGCTGAAAATACCTTATCCTTATCATGCATAACCTGATGACAATACAATCCATATAATAAAGCAACTAAAGCAAGAAAAAGAATTAAACAAAATCGTGCCCACCAAAAATTTGTAAGCCCTAAAGTTTTTTGAGACCAATGCGAAAATTTCTGAAAAGGATTTAAAAAAAACATATCTACTGTTTTTCCAAATTTTTCAAGTTTTTTCATTTATAACTCTCCTCTTATACTATTTTATATAATTAAATTTAATAATGTTAAGTTACTCAATAAACTACAATTGCTATTTTATTAAAAAAATACGATAAAGTTATATCTATAACCTTATCGCATTTTGATGTTTTTTTCAACTATACATTATTATTTCAGCATAGCCCTAATAGTTACTTTGCCAACAGAGCACGTCAGTGGAATGCTTACTATGCATCCCACAAGATAAACTATCCATTGTAATACAACGCCAATGGAATTTGAGTCAACAAATACTATGATACTAATAAAAATTAATACGATTGAAAAAATAATGAGTATTATAGTTGATATAAGTTGAACAAAAATACTATTTGATACACATGTATCAAGATCATTAGCAAACCCAAAAAAACATACCATAAGTGTTGCACCAATAAAAATAACTATACCAATTACGCCACATATGTGAGCAAGTAATCCATTAGAAATAAGCTGACCAACGACATAAAAACAGATTCCTCCCATTACGGCAAAGGATGGTAAAATGCCAAATGACACAATATTAAATAGTATTACATCAAAACTAATTATTTCTTTACTTTTATACGTACCAACTGCGCTAAAAAATAACGCGACAATTGATATGAAAATTAATACTCCAGAAATAATAGTAGAATTATATATTTTCTCCACAAGTATGAACTTTCCAATATGATACTTACCATCATGCCAAGAGACAATTCTTTGTGTTTTCATTCTCTCTATGAGAGGATGATGTAGAATTTGCTTTATTGAAATGTCAGTTTTTTCAATTACCAAGGAGACCCCTTGCCACAATAATTCTTTTCTATTAGAGTTTAACGACAAACCATTCGGTACAGGCTCTGTAACAAATTCTTTTTTCAAAGTTTTTTGCCACTGCCGTACCAAAATCGGCCCGTCTTTCAATGGTATTTCTTCAAATGTTGTGGCTGCGAAAGCATTTACAACAAATAAGCAACTAATAACAAAAACAATACTTCTTACAGTACTTTTCATGACATTCCTCCTTTTTTTGTTTATGTTCTATAATGATTTTTTGTTAAAATACATGACTGTATAATATACACCACACAAAACACTATGTCAAGCCAACGTTATACCTCATAAAGAATGTTACCGAAGCTCTAGTGCATATCTCATAAATAGTGTTACCATAGCTAGTTAATTTTTAAGTCATATTTTAGCTATGAAAACACA
>JALWAF010000131.1 GCA_027016355.1 Candidatus Moraniibacteriota bacterium
GTCCATGCGTGAAGTAATGATTCCGCTTCAAAAAGAGTTTTGCAAACTCTTTCCGGATTATGATTTTAATCGGCGTTTTCCTGAAAATTTTGTATAAATAAGGAGGGAATAAAATTATGCAAAAGGCAAGATTAGTTGTTTTTGAAAGAAGTGGCCGGTCATCTAACGCTTCTTCTGCAGATTTAAGATTAAAATATAAGAACAAGAACGGAGAGGAAATAGGAGTAATTATTTCCAGCGTCGCTTTTGTCGGTTCTTCAAGAGGTTTTGTTCTGAAGGATCATGAAGAATTTGAGGAGTTTATTTCTGCACTACAAAGCGCAGAAGTAGAATATAAGAGATAGATACAAAGACCTTGTCTTATAATAAAGATGAGGTCTTTTAATTTTTATGTAAATTTGATACACTATATAGAGTTAGTGATAATTTAAAATATATGAAATTTAGTGAATATCAAGAAAAATCTCGTGTAACAGCATTGTATCCTGATAAGGATAACAATTTTGTTTATCCTACACTTGGACTTGTGGGAGAATCTGGTGAAATTGCTGAAAAAATTAAAAAAGTTTTGAGAGATAATAATGGAGAATTAACAGAAGATAAAAAAACAGAAATCGGCAAAGAATTAGGAGATGTTCTTTGGTATATTGCACAATTATCTACTGAACTCGATATGAATTTAGATAAAATTGCCCAGGGTAATATTGAAAAATTGTATTCCAGACTTGAAAGAGGTAAAATAGGAGGTAGTGGGGATAATAGATAAATATATTATAAATAATAATTAAAATTACTGGTTACTGATTACTAGTTACTGGTTACCAATATTTTATGAGCACAAAATACAAAGCAACAATTGGGATGGAGATCCATGTGGAGTTAAAAACAAAGTCTAAGATGTTTTCAGGTGCACCAAATCATTTAGGAATGGAAGACAGACCAAATGTTTCTATCGATCCGGTGACAACAGCTCAACCTGGAAGTTTGCCTGTGCCAAATAGGCAAGCGATTGAGTTTGTGCAAAAAGCAGGACTAGCACTTAATTGTGAGATAGCTCGTAAGAGTAAATTTGATAGAAAAAATTATTTTTATCCAGATTTGCCAAAAGGGTACCAAATTTCACAGTTTGATATGCCACTTTGTGAAAAAGGCAGGATTCAGATAGGTGATAGAGAGATTGGAATTACTAGAATTCATATGGAAGAAGACACGGGGAAATCAACTCATCCAACAGGTGCTAATTATACACTAGTAGATTTAAATCGTGCAGGAGTGCCACTTATGGAGCTTGTAACTGAGCCGGATATTGAGACTGGTGAAGAAGCTAGGTTATTCTGTCAAAAAATTCAGCAAGTTTTTCGTTATCTTGATATCGCTGATGCAGACATGGAGCGTGGTCAAATGAGATGTGAAGTAAATATTTCATTACACAAAGAAGGTGAAGACAAACTAAGTGGACAAAAAGTCGAAATTAAAAACCTGAATTCATTTAAAGTTGTAGAAAAATCAATTGATTATGAAATAAAAAGGCAAGCAAAAGCACTTGATGCTGGAGAGACCATAGTACAAGAAACTCGTGGTTGGGATGACAACAAAGGTAAAACTGTTTCTCAAAGAAAAAAAGAAAATGCAGATGATTATAGATATTTCCCAGAGCCAGATATTCCCCCTATGATTTTTACAGATGAATATATAGAAGAGTTAAGAAGAAGTTTGCCTGAATTACCCCATCAAAAAGAAAAGCGTTTTAAAGAAGAATATAATCTCAGTGATGAGAACTGTAGCGTAATAACAGCAGATAAGGACACTGCAGGGTTTTTTGAGAATGTAGTAAGCGAATTACTGGATAAAAAGAAATCTGGAGAAATGAAAGCAGATGAAAAAAAAGCGATTGACCAGAAATCCCCGGTTAAAGAGCCTCCCTACGTTATCGAACGAGCGGTAATGTGCGAAGATATCCAGGATATGGAACCTGTAAGAGAAGCGATAGTCTTTTCTGTGGAGAAGGGACATATTATATGTTTCACCGCAGTAAAAAATATAAAACGCAGGACGTTCCTGATCCACAGATGGATACACCAGGATGAAGTGACTACGACCATGAAACTCAAGCTAAGGCCTCCGTACTGGAGAACTTACAGTAAGATTCAGCTCCGGGAGACTGACAAGGGGCCATGGAGGGTGGAAATTCTGGATCCGAAGGGAAATATTTTGAAAGTGTTACGTTTCAGCGTGACAGATTAATCATATAGTATTATATTAAAATAGTATATA
>JALWAF010000132.1 GCA_027016355.1 Candidatus Moraniibacteriota bacterium
ACATTATTGAAAGTGCCCATGGTTTTGTGCGTCTCTGCCACAGTCCCTGTTCAAGATAATATCTAAGACCAAAATTACTCAATCCCACAGCATTTAGCATGCCCCCACGAAGCCATCTTTTGAAATCAATAAATATACAATCAGGTCGCAAACTTTTTGGCGAACTATCATCTTTAAGCGGCATATTCCCCACTATTGGATCTACAGTAACTGTTTTTGCTACAAACATTGCAGAGTGTTTCGCAATCCACGCAAATGGCCAAATAAGTTTATGATAAGGATACCCCTCACCAAAAAATCCCATCGTACCAGAAGCCAAAATTACTGACGGCACATGCAAATTTTTTTCTTTCATCACAATCTCCTGTGTCTATATTTTAATTGTTAAATTAACATATTTAAAGTAAGTATACACACTTTAAAGTAAAAGTAAATCATTTTATACCTCTAAACCTAATATTTTTTGATAGGCTTTTTCGAAAAATTTTACAGATAGCGTTTTCAAGATTTAAGTGAAAGTGTTTTTAAAAATAAGTCATATCTCTACGATGTATTTAAAAAAATATATTTACACCGAATTTTGAAAACTATCGGCTATTAAAGACTCTCCAAAGAGATCTAATATATACTACATCATAATAAAACAATCAAGTGCTGTTTCAATATCTCGATTTCCCAACTTAATATCATAATCCAACATCGTCAGCTTTTTATGCATTTGTAGAATTTTGGGATATGGTATTTCTCGCATCATAGTCATTGTTTTTTGCACAACAAACGGATGAATCTTAGCCAACTTTGCTATTGTACCCTTGTCTACTATTCCATCATTTATTAGACTTCCAATTTTAATCATAGTTCGCACTTGGTACACATACATACTAAATATATGATACACGTCATCTCCTGCTGCGATTTGTTTTTTAAGCAATCTCAACGCTATTTCCTTGTTATCTGAGACAATTGTTTCAATCATTTCAAACACATCTGCCTGAATGCGCCCATGTACAATGTCATGTACGTCTTGTACTATGATTTCACTTTGCTCAACATAGCAAGTTAATTTTTCAATTTCTTGTTTTAATTGCCATAAATCATTTCCTACAAATAATATAAGTTCTTTTACTGCATCTAAATCTATTGTTTTATTATTTGATTGTACCTCTGTTATAATCCATTTTTCTAAGAGTGTTCCTTCTAATATTTTATTTTCTTTTACTGTTTGTGCATTTTTATTCAACCACTTATACAATACTGCATTTTTTCTAACAATTCCTTTTTCCAAAAATACAATTACATCTTGAATATCATTCTCTAGTCTTTCAATAATTTCTTTTTGTTGCGATGCTGAAGTATTTGCAAAAAGATTTTCTATAATTATTAATTTTTTTTGTGCAAACAAATTTTGCTCACCAAAAGATAATATGATTTTATCTATATCACACTCATGATTACAATCAAATTCAACTAAACCACCTCCTGTTGAATTTTTCTTAATAAAATTTTTTTTCAATTGTATTACAGACTGCGATGATTGATATGTTTCTTCGCCGTGAAAAAATAAAATCACTTTCAAAAATTTAAAATTAATATATATATTGTATCATATTCAAAAGGTCTAACATAGGATTTATCATGTTAGACCTTATGATTTATAATATAATCTTCATGTAAAGATTATTGATTATTAGCCTCATCTTTCATTCTGTCTTGATATTCTTCTTCATCTTCATACCCAACTTTTTGTCCGTGTGGCAGAACATGCATCCAAATTTGTCCTGGTACAAAATGAATTTCTTGACCATTTTCATCATAAAATTTAAATGGTTGATTTTTACCTTTTTCTCTTTTCCATGTCCCTTTTATGTATTGCCCATTCATAAAAAATTTTGCTGGTCCTTCAAATACCGTATCAAACCATGGATCACCTAATTGCATATTTGGATATTGGTTACTTTCAATATGATCCGCCGGGACTCCATCCCATGGATCCATTAAGCCCTCTGCCGTATAATCTTTTTCAGCCAACCAACTATCTCGCTTAGTTACTATCCCTATAATATTTTTTGGAGCATATTGTTTACCACTTGCTGAATCAATACTAGGTTTGCCTTTATAAAAACGCTTGTATGAATTTGTTTCTTTATCATATTCATATTTTACACGATGCTCACTAGTATCAAATTTAACATCAACTGTTCCATGTTCTGGTCTTTTATCCATTGCGATCTCACCTTGATGTTTAAATCCTGTAGTAAACAAATTATCACTACTATATCCTTTATCTTTTGACATTTTTATAACTCCATTCAAATCTGCATAAGCAGCATTTGCACTATAAAAATGAATATTTGGATCAATAAATCCTGCTCGTGTACCATCTTTTGATGTTGTGCCGTTACCAACTTCAATATTATCTGCTAAACCTTTGTGCATTGCAGCGGCAGTTACAATAGACTTGCCCCACGGCACAAACACAGCCCCCAGTGAATCAGCTACAGATAAAAAGTCTATCCGACCACTACGCATCGGACCCTCCACATTTGGAATATTACATTGAAACACGCCCATCAGTCGTGGTTCATTGTGCATTCTATGTGGCATTTCAAGTATAAAATCAGCCTGATCTAAATTTTTCCAATATGGTCGTGCATCATTACTGCCACTGTACATTACACCAAATGAACGCTTATTGAAATTGTCACAAGCTAGTCCTGTAATTTTACTGGCATTTTCTGGCTCATTATATGGTATGAGTCCAGCTGATTGTTCCTCCGTTATTTGTTCTGGTACAATTTCCTTTGATTTCTTTTTGCACCCACAACCAGCAAGTGCAACCATAGCAATACATCCTATACCTACAGTCATCAAAAACTTTTTATTCATATTTTTTATTTTTAATAAATATGTTTTTTATTGTAACATATTCAAATTATTTAATACTTTTAATAGTATATCACAAACACACAATTATATTAAATTTATATAATTTCTACTATTAAACTCAACTCTAATTATTTTCATGTTCTTATTACTAACACTATAAAAACATAAAATCACTTGAAATTTATGTAAATTTCAAGTGATTTGCACAATTACCAACCATCATTTATATCTTGACATCCTAATATAAAGAATGTGAAAGCCGCAGCTATAGCAAGACCAACAACAAAAGTCACAAAAGCATTAGATAGTTCAAAATGTAAAATAAAACAAGTAATCTGATAAATCCACAATATTATTATACCACTAATTGAACCTACTAATGCTATACCAACTGTAATTGCAATAAATTTACCTATTCCTGTTAATTCCTCTTCAACATACTGCTCTTGATTACATTTGTGTAATTTTTTCATTATGGAAACCTCCTTCATGCAGTTTTTATAACATTTCAAAATAACTAATTTAATCTTAACATAACAAATCTACAACACAAGATTAGAGCAAACCCCAATTATCACCTATTTCTGTGTCTACTACGAGTGGTACTTTTAGTTTACAAACACCTTCCATCACTCTTACTATGTTTTTTGTAAAATCTGTAACTATTTTTTCTTTTGCTTCAAATATGATTTCATCATGTACTTGCAATATTGCATAAACTTCATCATCATCATTATAAGTTTTTTTGATATATCTATCTGCTGCTATCATTGACAACTTCATTATGTCTGCAGCAAGTCCTTGTATTGGCATATTTATCGCTGCTCGCTCTGCTGCGCTTTTTAACATAAAGTTTTTTGATGTAATATTTGGCACATAACGCCTGCGACCAAATAGTGTTTCCACATATCCATTCTCCGCTGCCTCTTTTTTGGTATTTTCAATATATTCTTTCACACCAGCAAACTTTTCAAAATATGTTTTGATAAATTCTTTTGCTTCTTTATTGCTAATTCCTGCTGCACGTGCAAAACCATATTGTCCCATACCATAAATAAGTCCAAAATTTAATTCTTTTGCACTAGCTCTTTCATCTTTGGTAATATCCTCTGGATTTTTACCCATTACTGTTGCTGCTGTTGTAGTGTGAATATCCGCTCCGTTGTTAAATGCTTCTATCATCATTTTGTCACCACTTACATGTGCAACACATCGCAAATCAATCTGAGAATAATCAACGCTTATGAGTTTGTATCCTACATTCGCTACGAAACCATCACGCATCTTGCGACCTTCTTCTGTGCGAATTGGAATATTTTGTAAATTTGGATCTGATGAAGAGAGTCTACCTGTTGACGTAACCGCTTGATTAAATGTTGTGTGAATTTTGCTATTACTATCAGTGAGAGTTGGTAGCACATCAATATATGTAGTTTTGAGCTTAAATAATTCACGATATTGTTCAATTTTTTCTATAATAGGGTTACTTCCACGCATTTTTTCAAGTTCACTAGAAGCAGTGGAAAATCCTGTTTTTGTTTTTTTAATATCACTAGTATCAATTTTTAATTTTTCAAAAAGTATAACTCTTAATTGTTTTGTAGAGTTGATGTTAAAAGTTTCTCCTGCGTATTCATAAATCTCTTGTGAAAGTTCATCTAATTTGTTATCGATATATTGAGCTATTTCGCCAAACTTTTCTTTATTAAGTTTGATACCCCACTGCTCCATGTTAAATAATATCTCAATAAGCGGCATTTCTATTGTTTCCAAAACTGTTTTGATGTTTGCTTTTTCTTTTTGAGTTTTTAATGTTTCTGCAATTTTTTCATCAAAATGACTGGCTAATTTATCTGTATAAAAAGCTTCTTCACATACACTTTGTTTTTCTCCCTCATTATCTCTAAGTCCCAGTGCCATTTGAGCACCTGTATCCTTTTTATCAAACATCACACCAAATACATCAAAAACCAGAGCCTCAAATTTCAATTTTTTATTTTGTTGCACTACATAAGCTTGCAACAGTACATCTTGCACTCCTCCAACCAAATTAATATTACATTTTGCCAAATCATGCATCACACTTTTAATATCAAAAATAATTTTTTGATATTTCTTATCTTGCAAAAAATTTACTACTTCATTTTTTGTTTTGTCTGTAATTTCTATATAATACAACTTGCCATCCTTTACTAAAGCTAGTCCATACAATTGTTTATTACTACAATCCACAGAAATAGATACTTTTTTATCTTCACAATCCTTTAAAATTTTTTTAACATCAGAATTTTTTACTATAATTATTTTTATTTCATCACCCTCATTTTCTTCACCTTCTGGAATGCGTTTAAGCAAGCTTGTAAATCCAAGCTTTTTGAACATTTTTCGTGCAGTATCAAAAGTCATATCAGAAGTTTGTGCAAGATTATAATCTATAGATTTAATTGGCACATCCGTTTTGATAGTTCCCAGTTCCTTTGAAAGAAATGCTTTTTCCCTGTCAGTTTCAAGTTTCTTTTTCCAGGCTGGTTTAATATCATTTAGGTGCGCATAAA
The DNA here is from genome assembly GCA_027016355.1 of Candidatus Moraniibacteriota bacterium. Taxonomy (GTDB): domain Bacteria; phylum Patescibacteriota; class Minisyncoccia; order Moranbacterales. The sequence goes on from JALWAF010000132.1 coordinate 5,442, forward strand.
TATTGTCCAAATCACCATACTCATTCAAAAGTGCTATGGCAGTTTTTTCACCCACACCATTAACACCTGGGATATTATCACTACTATCCCCTCTAAGTCCCTTATAATCTGGGATTTGCTCAACTGTAACACCCATTTTTTCTTTTACCATTTCCCTATCATAAAGCACCATATCATGGATTCCTCTACTCATTGTAAACACACGAGTATCATCATCTACAAGTTGTAGAGTATCTTTATCGCCTGTCACAATTATAGTTTCAATTCCATTACCTCCCATTTGCTTTGCAATTGTTCCTACCACATCATCAGCTTCATAACCCTCTTTTTCTACAATCATAATACCCAGTGATCGCACTATGTCCTTGACCAAATCAAACTGAGGAATTAAATCCTCAGGAGTTTCCTTGCGAGTAGCCTTATAATCTTCAAACATCTCATGGCGAAAATTTTTCCCCGGCAAATCAAAAGTAGCAATAATGTAATCAGGTTGAAACTTCTCCAAAACAGTCAGAAGTGTAGAAGTAAAACCAAAAACAGCATTGGTCTGCACACCATCATCAGTAGTAAGTGGAGGAATAGCATGATAAGCCCGATGCACTATTGCATTGCCATCAAGAAGCAATAGTGTTTTGCGTCGTGCATCTGTAGCTCCAGTAGATTGTTCTTTTTTATTTGTCATAAAAATTGTTTTAAATTAGTAACCAATAATCAGTAATCCTTCATCTGCACTTCTAAATTTTTGATTAAAGATTTTGTTTCTATAATCATACAATGTATTCACCCACAAATCAAAAACAGTGGACGGTCATGACCGTCCACTACAAAAAGTATAGACACGAATTAATCACATTTCTACTAATTTTAATTAAAGATAGCTATTCTTCTTTTCCAATCAGGATATTCATCTTCAAATAATTTTGTATCTCTTATAATATCCAATCCCCTTATTATCTCCTGTGCTATTTCATTATTTTTTTACTTTCAGATTCTGTTGTATCACTTAATTCTTTATTAACTTGTAATTGTTGTCCCTCTTCAAACTTCATATATATTTTATAAAAAACAAATTTAAAAACATGTCCCCCACAATAATACAATGTGTCTATCCACAAATCAATGTACTTACATATGTAAGTACATTGGTTTGGTGTGTAGTGGCCGAAACAGTGTTCTGCCACTACGCTGACACAAAAACAGGCATGTAGCACTTTTTATTTTTCTACCCTGTTTACCATAAATTCAACAGCTTCATTCATATTTATTGCCTCCAGCTCTATTGTTGGGTATTTATTGTGAAATACTCTAAATATTTCATCTACAAAAGCTTGTCCTACAACCTCCACTTTATCAAAATCAAAAACTATAACTCCAAATTTTTCCAATCCATGCAAAACCCTTCTTGCTTGTGAGCGAGAAATATGCACACCACTACCACTAGTATAAAGTTTTATATTAATTTCCGTTTTGTCAAATCCATAATTACTTTTTTTATCAATATTTGCATATTTCTTAAAAATATCATTCAAATGTTTTTTTGATTTAGTTGATATTTCAAAAATAACCTTTGTCCCGCTTTTCCTTTTACCCTTTCCTTTGATTTTTTGCAGAAAAAGATCATTTATTTTATTATCTATAGTTAATTTATAACCATAACTATCCAAAATAAATTTATCACTAATTTTTGATGTAAAAAATATGCCCTCACCTGAATGAGATCTTGGCATAGTTGTTGTTTTACCTTTCAATAAATCTTGCACAGCCTCAAGTTCCGATTTTAATTTCTTTTTTTGCATAATGTTGCGAAAAACACCTACACCAAAATCCTTAACAATAAACGAAAGTACATTATTTTCAACATTTATTTCTATATAAATTTCTTTTGATTGAGAGTGTTCAATAGCATTATTAAACATCTCAGAAAAAGCGTAGATAAAAATACTTTTAATATTTTCACTTAATTTTACAATCATT
>JALWAF010000133.1 GCA_027016355.1 Candidatus Moraniibacteriota bacterium
GAAAATTTGCCATTGCGTCATATCGCTTGTTGTACAGCGTATATTTTACCGTTTCAGGTTATATTTTATCGTTATTTTATCATTTCTATCAGTAACTAATGGATTGATTGTATTTTTATATAGCTCAAATATAGATTTCATATCCATATTTTTAGTCACTTTAATAGCAGAATCAATTGCAGCAACTGATTCAGATATCTTTTTGTCCTTATATAGACTACAAGACTTCATCCACAAAGCATAATTAGAATTATTATGTTTTGATATATATAAATCAAGTAATTTGTTCGCTTTTTCCTTTTTTGAAATTGAGAAGTATGAATCTATAAGTTTCAATGTGTCAATTTTTAGTTCAGATTCTTGTTTGCTTTTAACTATTGTTTCTAGTGCTTCATTTTTAGGTATATTCCCAAATTTATCTAGAGATAACTGCAAAAGTGCTTTCCTATATGCAGGACATCTTTTTGTTAATTCGTTCATAATTATTAATAGCCCCTCTTTCCCAAATTGTTCTATATCTTTATTCTCAGTACTTGATTGAGGAAGTTCGTTTATAAATATATTAAAAGATTTAATGCACTCAGTAATTCTTTCATCACTGCTCTCTAAATTACTTTTAGTGTAACAATTGCAGATTTCTTCACTTGATGTAGTATATGTTTTTTCAACGTTTACAAAACAACTTGTGAAACTTGTTATCACTATTACTTGAATACCAAATATGATTAGATTTTTTATCATTTCTTTATATTAAATTTTATGCTGTACGACGGGAGTCTGCGCATAAACCCCAATTTTGCTGTTATTTTACTCGCTAATTATTTGGTATTCAGTACTCATTAATTTCTATTTATAAGTTTTGCGCAGTCTGACGGTCTTGCGATATTCGGAGTGGCAAATGTGCTAACTGTCAGTATTTTGAACAAGTAGCAATGTTTGCTTATTCTTTAGATTTATTTAACAATATCATTCGTGAAATTTCTTTACTTTTAATAACATTTCCTAAGTTTATGGTAATATTAGTTTCTAGTTTAAGACTATCTGTAATTTCATCTAAAGAATTAAAGCTTAGTTCCTTAATTTTTGGGCTATAAGTTGGTCCTGATTGTAGAATACCTGCTAGATAGTATTCTGGAAAAAATCCAACAGCTACTCCTGTGGAAGTATTTCTAGCGTTGTATGGCATTCTTCTTATTATTACGGGAGAACCACTAGAACCAGGAAAGGCTGCAATATCTATTAGAAATTCGCTTAATCCATTATAGTCCAATTTGGGAGGTGTTGCGGTAACACCTGTTCTAATAATTGGAATATTATTTTTCTGATCGGAAATTCCATTCGGATACCCAATCATAATTACATATTCTAAAACTGTCATAGAATTCCAAATACTATCGTTTGGTATTAGTCCTTTTGTCAAGCTTCTAGTTGAAAGATTAATTCCCCTTGAATGAAAAAAACTAATTATTTGGCTAATATCTAAATAGCATAAATCTACTTTGGGGTCAGGATGATATTGCCACATCTTTGTTTTATCTGTAAGTTCAACAATTTTTTTATTACCGTATATTTTACCCAAATCATCAATTCTATTAAATGTAATTAGAAATTTATCTTTATTTTGGACTATATGTTTATTAGTTATCAGTAAAATTGATTGTGGCAATAAACTATTGTCCCTATAGAAAAAACCAGTACCTTTTGAAAATTCTCCTGTTTTGGAGTTTATACCTGTTATTAATGCAGTTGTTTGAATAAATTGTTCTTCAATTGGAACTATTTCCTGAGAAATAATTTCATTAATAAACAGGAAAGAAACAATAACTGAAATTAATATTTTACTCATATGATTAGATTTATGCTGTACAACGGTCAAGTGTATGGGGCGTCCCCAAAGTTTTAACGTTGCCTTGCGTATTGCAATTTTGGGGATGCTCTATACACAGTGTTAGTCGCTGTGGTTCAGTCGTGTTTGTTATTTATTACTCCGAATGACTTGTGCCGAGTTGTGCTGGCTGGATTTTTGGATTTACTGTCCTAAACATCCATTTTAGCCCAAAACCCAAGGAAAATATCATTTTTTCATTTTAACTTTAAAAAAAAGACAATCCAAGCGGCTTTTACCCGAGATTCACGAGCCATTAAACCTTAAAATTTAGTCCGAAAAAGTAAAAATTGAGCGTTGAGATTTTAAATC
>JALWAF010000134.1:0-961 GCA_027016355.1 Candidatus Moraniibacteriota bacterium
TGTTCAATTTCAATTCTTTCTCTTAATGTTAGTGGTTTAGCACCGCTTTTCTTATTATTTTTCATATGACCTATATATTAGTTATTTTATATAGGTGTTGCAACTAATTCTTGAACTTAGAGACAAGGCAATTGACTTTTATGGGATATAATGCTACGATTATTGGGATATTTAATTTACTATTTTATCGGCTATGAAAAGAACATATCAACCAAAAAAAGGCAAGAGAAAACGTGTACACGGATTCCTTAAAAGAATGCAAACACGTACAGGTCGTGCTGTACTTAAAAGACGTCGAGAGAAAGGGCGTGCACGTCTTAGTGTTTAATATTTAGATTACTCCAAAAACTTATTTGGAGGAGTCTTTTCATTATAATGTTAAAATCACAGCAACGACTTCGTAATAATAAAGATTTTGTACGGGTATTTAAACAAGGTAAACGCCACTCTTTTAGTGGCGTATTATTATCTTATATACCAAACAATATGGAATATTCTCGAATTGGATTTGTTATAAGTAAAAAATATTCACCACTAGCAGTACGTCGCAATCGGCAAAGGAGAATTTTACAGTCTGCAATACATCCCATATATCCACAATTAAAACCTGGCTTTGATATTATTATATCCTATACAAATCGTAATAAAGTGTTACCATATAAAGATGCTTCTGTTGTATTAACAAAGCTATTTACAAAAACAAATCTCATAAATAATAACTAAAAACTATCAAATTTTATGGAAATTTTATTTACACTTATATATCAACCAATTTATAATGTACTTGTTGGACTATACAATATTGTTGGTGATTTTGGTATCGCAACAATTATTATGACAATTGCCTTTAAATCACTCTTAATTCCCCTTTCCCGCAAACAAATTGAATCTCAAAAAGAAATGCAGGAATTGCAGCCAAAAATTAAAAAATTACAAAAGAAATACAAAGATGACAAAGAAC
>JALWAF010000134.1:971-2190 GCA_027016355.1 Candidatus Moraniibacteriota bacterium
AAGAACAACTCTCCAAAAAAACAATGGCTCTTTATAAAGAACATAAAGTAAATCCAGCTGCAGGTTGTCTACCATTAATTATTCAAATGGTTGTATTTTTAACAATGTATCGTGTTATAATAAATATATCAAAAGGCGATGTTCTAGCTGTACAAGCTGATAAATTATATTCTTTCATACCAGCACCAGAAAGTATAAATGGACTTTTCTTAGGCATTATGCAATTATCTGAACCAAATATTATCCTTGCTGGAATAACAGCAATAGCACAATTTTATCAGCTCAAAATGATGCAAACAAAAAATGCTAAAGAAAAAGAGTCCAAAGAAAAAGAAAAGGGTACAAAAGAACCAGATTTTGCATCAATTATGCAAAAACAAATGTTATATATTGTGCCAATTATGACACTCTTTATTGGCTTGAAATTTCCATCAGGATTAGCAATATATTGGCTTACTTCAACAGTATTTATGATTGCACAACAATGGTTAATTATGCACAAAGAAAAGAAAGAACAAGTAATGGCCTCGTAGTAAAAGTATTTTATTAATAACTACACTTATGAATGATACACGTGAAATAATTGAGAAAAGTATATATAAAATTTTAGAACTTATGGATTTTGATACTGAATGTTCTATTAAAGAAGAGTTAGATCAAAAAACTAATCGTTCCTGTTTTATTTGTTCTATTACAACAAAAACTGATTCTAAATTTCTAATTGGTCAACATGGTTCAAATCTCTATGCACTTGAACATTTAATACGTTCTATTGTTTATAAAAATGGTCACAATGTTCGTGTAAATATAGACATTAATGATTATAAAGCAGAAAAAGATAAGATGATTGCAAATATTGCAAAAGATGCTGCGACACAAGCATCTTTGGAAAAAAAACCAATAGTTTTGCGACCAATGAATGCCTATGAACGTCGTATAGTTCACATGAATATTGCTAATGATGATCGAGTTGAGACAGAGAGCATTGGCGAAGGGGATGAGCGTAAGGTAATAATCAAACCAACAAGCATAATGAACTCATTATAGCATTATGATAGCTCAAAGGATTACATATAATATTATAGTTAATGGGGTAGCCAAGGTATTTTCAATTGCTTTGGCTCTCTTTGGTATTGGAATTCTATCACGTTATCTTGGTACTGATGGTTTTGGTAAATACACTATCATGCTTACATTTTTTGCTTTTTTTTTTGTAATT
>JALWAF010000135.1:0-2490 GCA_027016355.1 Candidatus Moraniibacteriota bacterium
TTTCCTCAAGAATCTTATGTTCTTCCAAATTTTTGTTTTGATATCTCTTTGTAAATTTATTCAAAAATACTTCTGGGTGTTTTTTTGCATATTGTAAGGTAACGTATTTTGCGTTTCTTGTTGAACCAATTTTTATAAGTTTCTCACTTTTGACCAGCTCTGATATTTTTTCATTAACATATTGTCTCGTAAACCCTGTTTTTTTTACTATATCTGCAGTTTTGATTGGTTTTTTACTTTTTTGTGCAAAATCTAAGATAATTTTTATAATATCTGTCATAATTTATATAATATTTATAATTGTAAAGTAATTGTAAGATATTTATAATAAATTGTCAATTAATTGTAAGGTTATTTTATTAAAAACAGGGGACGGTCATAACCGTCCCCTACAATATTATTTTCAAAATTTAGTTCATTTCTAGCTCTATTGTATCTATTGTTACATCTTCTACTGGTCTATCATTTGCTCCTGTTTGTACATTTTGAATTGTGTCTACTACATCTAACCCCTCTGTAACTTCTCCGAAAAGCGTGTACAATGGTGGTAAACTTACACCATTTTCACCTGATACTATGAAAAATTGACTCCCATTTGTATTTGGTCCTGAATTTGCCATTGCTACTGAACCTACTTTGTATTTACCTTGCTCTGGCAGTTCATCATCAAACTTATAACCAGGTCCTCCATATCCAGTTCCATCTGGGTCACCACCTTGAATCATAAAGTTTTTAATAACTCTGTGAAAAATAACATTATCATAGTCTCCTTTGTCTGCAAGTGTGCAAAAATTTGCTACTGCTACAGGTGCATCTGCATTGTAAAATGCTATTGTTATATTCCCCTTATTTGTTTTTATCGTTGCCTTTTTGCAAGTTTTTGCAAAATCCATATTAATTTGACTTGGTACATTATCCATAGTTGTGTTTGATTGTGAATTATTATTATCTTCTGATGTTGTAGCTGAACTTGGTTGTGGATCATTGTTATCTTCTAAGGTAGACATTGCTTCATCTATTTTTTTGTTTTCTTTATCTACTGCATTTTGTATATTTTCTTTTGACTCTCTGTTTATCTTTGCAAGTGTTTCTACATAACCCTTTGCTTCTTTGGATTTTTGGGATGATTTATTTGCTGTTAATTCTGCCTGTTCACAGCCTGTTAGTAATATGACCACTCCGATACACAGCATGAATCCTAATTGTTTTTTCATATTTTAAAAATTAATCTATTAAAATTTAAATGTATATTTATGTCTTTTTTCGTCTATCATCTCACATAATATCACAGATACATCACTTGGCAAGATATCCTGTACATTTTCTGGCCACTCTATAATAATTAGTGCTTTGTCATTATTTACAATATCCCGCCAACCTATAAGCTCCATATCATCACTATTAATTCTGTACGCGTCTATATGATAAATTATTTCAATTTTATGTTTGTCTACGTAATATTCCTTAACAATATTGAATGTCGGTGAAGTATACGGACCTTCTGCACCAAACTCCTTCAAAACACCTTGCGTAAATGTAGTTTTGCCCGCCCCTAAATCACCTTGCAAACATAATACAAGTCCTCCACGAACTGACTCACTCACAAAGTCACTAGCAAGTTTATAGGTCTCTTCAATTGTTTTTGTTATAATTTCATTCATACAATTACAATACGTCATTTTTAAACGCGTTGCAATATTATTGGGATTTGGATTAGAATTTAAAAATTTAGTTCAAAAAGTTGATGTTGACAATATTCCCATGTATTGTTACTATATCCTATCAACCTTAAGAAAAATTTATTCATGCCGCAGTCGGAGATTAAACAATTTGAAAAACTTGTGACTGATAGTAAACATGTCTTAATTTTACTTCCAGAAAATCCACAGGGAGACTATTTTTGTAGCGCACTTGCAATTGCGCATTTTTGTGATTTAAAAAATATCAAAACAACAATTGCTTTTACTGATCCTTATGAACATGTTTCTCTATTTGAATTTTTGCCAAAACCTAGCTCTACAGAAATTACCCACTCCATCGCTGGTTCACGAGATCTTATTATCTCATTCAAAACAAAATATAATAAAATTCTTGATGTAAAAACTCAACAAACTGATGATGAATTTAATATTTATGTCACACCTGAACGTGGCATGATAGATTCACGTGATTTTTCTTTTGTCCCTGGTAAATTTCCTTATGACATTATTATTACAATTGGAGCAACTGACAAAGAATCCATGGGTAAACTTTATGAAGAAATTCCTGATATTTTTTATGAACTGCCTATTATTAATATTGACAACAAAAGCGCCAATGAACAATTTGGACAAGTTAACATTATAAATACTGTTGCATCTTCTACCTCTGAAATTGTTAGCGACATTTTTAGTAAATTGGATGATGCACAAATGACCAAAGCTACTGCTAATTGTTTATTAGCTGGAATAATTAGTGAAACAAATAGTTTTCAAAATCATAAAACTACAC
>JALWAF010000135.1:2500-11185 GCA_027016355.1 Candidatus Moraniibacteriota bacterium
ACTACACCTAGAGCGATGACTCTTGCCAGTAGTTTAATAAATCATGGAGCTGATCAACAAATTATAATTCGCAATCTATATCGTAGTTTGCCATTTTCGTTATTGCAATTATGGGGTCGTGCCATGAAAAATTTTACTACTTCCAAATATGATGAAAAAACTGTAATATCATCGTTGACCTACAATGACCTTGTACAAACTGGTGCAAAGAATCATCACATCTACGATATTCTTACTAAAATGAAAGAAAACTATCCATCTGGTCATATCTTCATATTATTTTATGAAAATAAAAACAAGGATTTTACAGCATTAATAGATACAGAACGTTCAAATATAAAGATGGATAATGCAGATATTCAAAAACTTACTAAGCTATCAAATAATATTTACAAAATTGATCTTTCAACAAAAACAATTGGAGCAGCTACAGAAGAAGTATGTAACCTACTCGCTCCATACACTAATGCTAAAAAATAAAAAACGAGATAGTAAATTATACTAATCTTGTTTTTTGATATTTGCAAAATTCTTTCATCTCACGACATAAAATGATATAATGAAATAACTTAAAACTTTATATCACATCTTTGTAAAATAAAAAATTATGGTTATAAAAATAAAACATGCTAAGACTGCTTCCGAAAAACGTCATGACCGAGAAACCCAACGAGCATTAAAACAAATGCGTACAAAAAGCCAAGAAGAGTTTGCTTCACATATGGCAAAGAAATTAGGTATGCCTTATATCGATTTAAACATCACACCAATTTCAAGTGATGCCATAGCAATGTTATCAGAAGAAACTGCTAAAAAATATAATGTGGCAGTATTTCATAGCACAGGAAAATCTGTAAAACTTGGAACTCCAAATCCTCAAAATAATGAACTTCACTCTTTTATTTCTGAATTAAAAGATAAAAAAGGCTGGACTGTAGAGTTATTTGTTATTTCACAACAATCTTTTGAAAAATTATTGCATCAATATAAAAATGCATATTTTATCGATGCAATTGACATGATGCGGTTAACTCTTACTGGGGATGATTTAAAAGAATTTGAAGCTGGCATTGGTAAATTATTAAAACTTAAAGATAATCTCGATGCACTACCAACAACAGAAGTATTAAATATTTTATTTTCTGGTGCAGTATCTCTTGATGCAAGTGATATTCATATTGAACCTCAACGCGAAACGGTTAGAGTACGTTATCGTATTGATGGAGTTTTACAAACAATTGTTGATTTCCCAGAACATACATACAAATTGATAATAAACCGCATTAAATTGATGAGTAAAATGAAAATCAATGTAAAAGACCAGGCTCAAGATGGTCATTTTACTTTCAGTGTAGATGACACTAGAATTGATGTTCGTGTTTCTACAATCCCTGGTAAAAAATTTGAAGGTATTGTAATGCGTCTACTACGCAGTGATAGTGTTACCGTTGATATAAACAATTTAGGACTTACCGGAAAAGCTTTTGAGGATATCCAAAAAAATATAGTAAAAAATGCCGGCATGATACTCACAACTGGACCAACTGGATCTGGTAAAACCACAACTCTCTACACCCTTATTAATCACATTAAATCACCAGAAACAAAAATAATCACGATTGAAGATCCTATTGAATATCAAATTGACGGTATCTCACAAACACAAGTGTCAAAGGACCGCGGATATACTTTTTCAAAAGGACTTCGAGCTGTAGTGCGTCAAGATCCTGACGTTGTGCTTGTTGGTGAAATACGAGATGACGAAACAGCAGATGTTGCTGTAAATGCTGCGCTTACGGGACATTTAGTTCTCTCAACACTTCACACTAATAATGCCGTTGCAACAATTCCTCGTCTTATGGAGCTTGGCGTTAAACCAACTCTCATCCCTACTGCAACAAACATTTTTATGGCACAGCGACTTGTCCGCAAGCTCTGCAAACACTGCAAAGAACAATATACTCCGGCACAAGAAACAATTGACATGTTTATGAAAATGATTGCCCTAATATCACCAAAAGCCAAACTAGAAATACCAAAAAAGATTACAAAAATTTATAAAGCTGTCGGTTGCGAAAAATGTCACAATACCGGATACAAAGGACGTATTGGTATTTTTGAAATTTTGACAATGTCCAATAAAATCGAACAACTGATTCTTGATATGGCAAGTGAAACAGATATTATCAAAGAGGCTTTGGAAGAAGGATTTGTCACAATGACACAAGACGGGGTGTTAAAAGCAATTGCAGGCATCACAACATTTGAGGAAATAATGAGGGTCACAACAGAAGGTGAGCTGATTGAATCATTATACGAAGACCTCATGACTCAATCCCTTGCTCGCGGTGTATTTGTAGATTACTCTATACAGCAACAAGTGGCTACAAATGCACAAAATTTTGAAGCCATGAATAAATTTATAAATAGCTTAGAGGATAAAGACGTGCTACCAGCCATTCTCTCTTATGGTGCTCTACTTAAATCTAGTGACATTCACATTGAACCACAGGAAGAATATGTTGACGTGCGTATGCGTATTGACGGAGTGCTTCAGTCAATTGTTAAACTTCCTATTGTTAGTTATCCTCTACTATTGAGTAAAGTAAAAATTGCAAGTAATATTCCAACAACAGTACGACAAGGAGTATCTGACAGTCGATTTCGTATTATGTATGAAAAAGAAGATGAAACTGAAAACAAAGTCGATGTTCGTGTATCAATTATTGTGGGTGGTTATGGTGAAACTATTGTACTTAGACTTCTGAGTCGTGAAAATGTAAATCTTGATATACATTCTATTGGCATTCGTGAATATAATTTGGAACGTATCATGACACAAGTAACAAAACCCTATGGAGTAGTGCTGAATACTGGACCAACCGGATCCGGTAAAACCACAACTCTCTACAGTATTCTAAATGAAATCAGTAGCCCCGATGTAAAAATTATTACAATTGAAAATCCAATCGAATATCAACTTGATGGTATACTACAAACTCAAATTGATAAAAAAGCAGGATATACATTTGACACCGCCTTGCGAGCTCTACTACGTCAAGACCCTGATATACTCTTGGTAGGTGAAATTCGTGATGAAGAAACTGCTACCACAGCCATAAACGCGGCTCTTACCGGTCACCTTCTCATATCATCACTTCATACCAATGACTCAGTAGGCGCTATTCAACGACTTATAAATCTCGGAGTAAGCACAGATGATCTCACAACTGCCACGAATGCTTTCATAGCACAACGATTGGTACGGAAACTATGTGACTGCAAAACAGAACAAAGTCTATCAGAAACAGACAAGGCACTTGTTACAAAAGTTTTGGAAAGCATTTCTCCGAAAGTATCTATACAAAAACCTCAAACTCAGAAAGAATACATACCAAATGGTTGTGAAAAGTGTAACGGTATCGGCTACAAGGGTCGTACCGTAGTATCTGAAGTATTCGTGATGGACGACGACCTCCGAGAGTTAATCGCTCACGGAGCACTAGCTCCAGACATTAAACGCAAAGCAGTAGAAAACGGAATGCTCACAATGGAACAGGATTCAATTCTAAAAGTCTTGGAAGGAATAACAACTATGGAAGAAGCAAAACGTGTAACAACCTTATAAAAATAAAAAAATCACTAGAAATAGTGATTTTTTTATTTTGCTATTTTTATGTCTGTAGACACCTACTACCTCCTTTAACCGTAGGCAGCATACCCGCATGGTCTATGACTCATGCGGGGAGAAGAAAAATCGAGGAGAAACGCAGCCGAAACCACCCAGCCCGATCTGGATTATAACTTCCGTATGAGCTTAAAAGATAGGAAAGCCCATAATATGCCTACAGACATAAAAATATCAAATTTTGAAAGATTTTGTCGAATTGTTGGTTTTTTGAAGTTTTCCTTATTCGACTTGTAACTATAGCATACCTTTAAAATCTTGTCAAGTGCATACTGGACTGGTAGAATAGTATAGTGATAGACTATTATTAGACATATTTAACAACATCTCAATCTACATTTATGACACTCATTACAAATGAAGAAAACTTGGAAAACAATGATAATTTAGACACTGCTGATGAGGAAGCTTCTAGTGAATTTACTATTGATTATACATTACGACCTCAACAACTCGAAGACTACGTTGGACAAGAAAAAATAAAGAAGCAATTAAACGTTTTTTTAGCGGCCGCTAAAAAACGTAAAGAACCACTTGAACATGTATTGCTCTATGGACCCCCAGGATTAGGAAAGACAACACTAGCTAATATCATTGCTCGTGAAATGAATGTAAATATAAAAACAACTTCTGGACCAGCAATCGAACGCGTAGGTGACCTTGGCTCAATACTTACAAATATGCAAGATGGCGATGTGCTATTTATAGATGAGATACACAGACTAAACAAGTCCGTAGAAGAAGTATTGTACCCAGCTATGGAAGATCATAAATTAGATCTTGTGGTGGGTAAAGGTCCTAGTGCACAAGCGCTTCAAATTGATCTGCCCAAATTTACACTTATCGGCGCCACAACTCGTATGGGCACGCTGACTGGACCACTTCGTGATAGATTTGGTGTAACTCATAAATTGGAATTTTATAATCAAGATGATATTGAAAATATAGTAAAACGTAGTGCTTCAATTTTGGAATGTAATATTGATCATGATGGCGCTGTATGTCTGGCTAAATCATCCCGCCAAACACCCCGCATAGCGAACCGTCTACTCAAACGAGCTCGTGACTGGGCAGATGTGCACGGATTTACATCGATAAACGCAGACGTTGCACAAAAAACATTAGATATGCTTGACATTGACAAATACGGACTTGAGCCAACTGATCGCGAGTTTTTAGACTTAATTATTGAAAAATTTGATGGCGGACCTGTTGGTGTTGCTACAATTGCAAATGCTCTTTCAGAAGAAGTTCAGAACATTGAAGATGTATACGAACCCTATTTAATGCAACAGGGGTTTTTGTCACGTTCACCTAGAGGTCGGGTTGTGACTGATTATTATATGCAATTATCTAAAAAATAACAATACTTTTATGACAGCAATGTTTACAATTATATATATTTTTTTTATTTTTTTTGTTACACTTACAAGTTTTTTCTTTGTAACACGATTACAAAAGTACTCTATAAATCCACGTCTCACTAAACCTCTTATACTATTATTTATAATCACAACAAGCATACTTGTTATAATAAATATTTTATTTTTTATAAATATTCCTTTTGCTGAAATTTTTGATACTGTTAATTATTACTAATAAATATTATGAAGCCCTTAGATTTTTATTTCTCATCACAACATCCAAACGAAAAAATTTTATTTATTGTACACAGACATTGGTTTAATATGCTTGTGCAATTTATTCCTCTTTTATCACTTTTGGGTATTATGATTATAAGCTTTATTATGCAACCATACATATTTGAAGATTTCGCTCCAGAAGGTGGTCAAACAATTTTTTTCTTTTTACAAACTTTTTTCTTGATTTTTATTTGGATTTTTGGTTTTATTATTTGGTTTGATTATTATCTAGATATTTGGATTATTACAACAGAACGAATAGTGAATGTTGAACAAAAAGGACTTTTTTCTAGACAAGTAAGTGAATTAAAATTCAATCACATCCAAGACATTTCCACAGATATAAAAGGTTTTTTCCCAACTATTCTAAATTTTGGCGATATCACAGTACAAACCGCCTCCGAGCAATCGCACTTCATATTTCGCTCCGTAGGCAATCCCTACAAAATTAAAAGCGACTTGATGTACCAAGTCAAAAAAATGAAACAAAAATAAAATGAGCACAATATTTTTGTACCCATTCTTTTGTTTTATTTAACCATTTCAGATTTCTTAGTGTTATTTATTGGATTCTACAGCATTGTTTACAATTTCTCAGGAAAAACATAATCAAAAAAATTTTCCAATCCATCATCAACGAATAGCCATTTGACTATTTCGGCAATGGCAAAAAAACAAACTATTGCTATAACAATACTTCCTGGTATTGCCAAAATACCATTTATCATTTCCTCTGTATTTGTTGCTTTTTTAATATTCATCATTCCCTCCCCTAACATATGAATAGGAATGTGCCAACAACCAAAATACAAAGCACCGATAGTAATTATTACAGACGAAAAAAAACATATCCCTTCCATAAAATATCGCTTTGTCATCATTCTCCTCCTCAAAAATTTGTATATTTTAAATGTTAAACAACTTCTCTCAATCAAACTCCGAATTTTTATCAAAATTTGAATAAAGAGTGGGAGCAGTTATTACATTAGTAACGACATGCTCCCTGTTTTATCTCACAGTCCACACCCTGCGAGAAAGCTTAAAGAACTAAAATTTACTTTGTATCACTCGAATGTGGCAAGTGAAAGATTATTTTTTTGTGGCAAGTGAAAGATTATTTTTTAAGAGATGCCAGAACGGCAAATGGATTATTAAATCCACTTTCTCCACCAACTGAAGCAATTGGTTTTGATTTGGAGATATTCTGTAACCTCTTTCGGCATTTTTTATGCGGTCCAATAACAATGGCATATTCTGGAATACTCCATACGCCACCATATGGATCCTTGCCAATCCACGATTCATACTCACTGACGTTAATCGGAAAATTCTCACGTTGCTTATCATGAGCTGTACGATCATTTCCCTGCATATCACGTGAATACGACGTGGTAAAAAATACCTCCTCTCCAGTTTCCAAATTCCAACCAGTACCTTCTCCTCGGAAAAACCGCCTTGGCAACTTCTTTCTCAGACTGGCAACAGTCTGACGTTGCTCAGCAGTTATTTCCTTTGGAAAATACACCACTTCCCATTTCTCACTGTACATATAGGAATATGTGCTTGTTTCATGGGAAAGTACCAGGTGTGTCGTCGGCAGATCGCCATAACTACCCTCTGATCCCTTAGGTTCAACGATCGAACCATCAGGAGTAATACAAAAGGCAGTAGTCCGCTCCTGACTTTGACCCGAAATTGGCACTGCTACATCCGGCCATAATTCACCGGCATCGATCAGTGCCTGACGTCTCTCCTCTGCCTCGCGCTTGAGTCGCTCCTGTTCCTCAAAAGTTACAATTGCACTTTCAAAACGATTTTTTAGCTTGTTCAGGATTTTCAATGCCCTTGTTGGCTGGGCTCGGTATCCAGTCAAGCCTACAAAATTTTCAGCAGTAGAGAGCTCTTGCCGAAGACCGTTGTAATAAGAAGTCTCATCAGAGGTTAAATTATAAGCTTCATGGTTATTCCAATCAATTTGTTCAGAAAGCTCTTTGACTTTAACAAAAAGCTCTTGAGCCTCCTGTTTCAAACGATCAAAATTTTGTCGCTCAAATTCAGCTGTGTCAGCTTCCTCTTTTGCCTTTTTGGCTTTTTCCCAGGCATCATCCTTCTCAGAGGATTTAAACCAACGAATATACCACTGGGTATAAACGTCATCACACTCCCGTGACTGCCATTGATATACCGGCACGGCATAAGCTAAAGAACCGGTATTTTGATCCCAAATAACAGGATCAGGCATTGCAGGGAAATCCTCCGGATACAAAACTTTGATTTGATTATCGTAGTCTCCGTATCCCCCCTGGGAAATAAAGCTCTCCCAAGCCAATTCAAGACGCCGAACTTCAATCTTCTCAGCTAATTTTTCAATTTCTTTGGAGTCAACATATACATCAGAGTATCCCTCTTCCAACACAGCAACTCTAACTTTACAGTTTTCTCCAAAATCAGGTAAATCAGCTAATTTAACCTTTTTAGCCACCGACACCGACAACCAAAGAATAGCACCAGTATACATCCGGTTACTCAACTTGTATTCAATCGAAAACTCTTTACCGTCAATTGTCCATACATCTGGACGCTCAACGGGAGTTCTCTTGCAAATATCAGCCAAGCTATCCACCAGAAGTACACTTTCGGCGTCAGCATCGCTGATGCTAAAATCAACACCTTTTTCTTTCGCTTCTTGAAGGGTGCAGGCATTAACCTCTTCCAGCCGAACTTGAAAAATCTCACTCAATTTACCAGAAGTGATTTGACCAATACTCCCTTGCCAGCGAATATTTAAGACGTCAATCTCAGCAACTAAAGCATCATTATCAGCCTTGCCCGGATATTCTACTTTACCTGAAGCTAAAGCAGTGGCAAAGGCCTTAATTGCCTGTGGATCATCGCTTCCTCGAACAACTTTCTGTACGCGAATTTCCGTATTCACATACTTCAGATGCTCATCAGCCTCAACTATATCCCTTTCAGGATTGTATTCGTACTCATCGTACAAATATTTACATAATTGGGGATTGTCGGTAGCGATATCTTCCGGATCAATCTCCGAAAGAACTTCAGCAAAACGCAGATCTGAACCACGCCAACCAATACCCTTAGCTAGAGTAACGCTGGAAAACAGAACAACCTTTGGCCATTCTTTGACAACATTTAGAGCCGAAGAAGACGAAACTATTAGGTCATACAAAATACCTGAATAATTATTTTCCTCCTTGTGAACTGCCAAATTATTAACCAATCCGGCAGCCAGCGCTCGAACGACCAATTGGGGATTAACTGTTTCGGCCCCAGCATCCTTTTTCCCGCTTATCCCCGCTTCCCGCAAGGCCTGGTCTATGTCCCTGATAC
>JALWAF010000135.1:11195-13594 GCA_027016355.1 Candidatus Moraniibacteriota bacterium
AAATTTTTCTAAAAACTGATGCGTTGTTTGCATAATATCTGCGCTTGCAAATAAACTACTAATCACAGCGATCATATCAGCGCCATTCTCAATCAAGCTATCAGCATTTTGTAGCGTAATACCGCCGATACAACAAATAGGCAATAATAATGGCCACGATATCTGAGTTGGTGCCGGCAGCGAACTGCTCGCGGTGATACTTCGCCAACCTCTGTCCATTCCAACTGGACGAGGAAGGTAAATATCGAATTTCTATTTCTCTTTCTCCTTTCTTTGTTCGTATAATCCGTGTCTTAGTTGTCACGGACTCACGAGCTTCCTCTGGCAACAATTTCTCCATCGCCGGAGTGAGCTCCAGGTCTCTATGTCGACCCGGAACAAAAAAGATTGAGTCATTGCCCTGCAGTCCGGCAGCGCCGATTTTTACAAATTTAGCGACACCAAACTCTTGGGCTTTAAGGATAGCTTTGGCAAGCCCAGCTGAAAACGGCATCCGGGCATAAATTTTGCCATCATTAGTGATGCGACCGTTTTCATCCAGCGCGCCCAACCTTTGCAGGTTGACAACTGTCTTCTCACAATCGTCCATCGAAGGACGATCCATCCACGGAAACTTATCAAACTCTATTCCCATAGCTTCAACAGTTAGGACAGCACTCTCAATATCTGTCGCCAGAATTTGGGGCTGAGTATGCTCCGCCAACCTATTCCAATGTCTCTCCGCCGATTCATCGCTTTCAAAGCCGATGATCGGCATGTAGAAACCGGTTGTCCCAGCAATTCGCCCAAACCGACCCATCCGCTGTTTGGCAGAATCTTTGGCAATATTACGCTTCTCGTAAGAAGCAACTCCCATCCAATTTAAGTCTTTACGAAAGACTTGCATGGAATCAATACCGCCAACCAGATCCGGAATGGTAATGGATGTCTCAATGATTTCAGTGGCAACGATAAACCGAAGTTTATTGCCACTGACAGGCTCATAAATTCTATCTTGTTCATCATCATCGAGCTTGCCGTGGCACGGCAGAGCGTCAATGTCGGGTCGTTGAAGAGACTCAACGAAATCAATAACTTCGTTTATCTCCTCCACGCCAGGCAAAAACACTGCCACTTTGCCTCGACAGCCCTCATCAACAAGAACCTCCATCCAACGCTTAACAGCGTCCAAATGGTGCTCTCGTTTATACATCCACGCCCATCGGATGTCGACCTTTCCTGGCCGACCTTCCACTCGGACAGTGGAAACACTGCCAAACTGTCCATAAAAATCTTCCAGTTTAGCAATATTCGGCGTAGCCGTAGAAATAACAACCTTAAAATCAGGCCTTTTTTCCATTATTGCCGATAAACGTCCCTGGAGGATATCTATGGAAACTGTCCGAAGATGTTGCTCATCCAAGAACACAATATCATACTCGGACAAAGCACTATCTTCCAAAACTCGATTAACCAATGACTGGTCAATCTGGAAGACGATTTTTGTTTCCTTAATCATCAATGATTTCTGTCGGGCTAAATAATACCCAATATGTTCATCTCCTACCTGCCAGCCCTGCTCAAATGCTATGCGTTTAGCAAGACTGCTGACTGCATTGCGCCGCGGTTGAGTTACCGCGATTTTCGCTTCAGGAAAAGCTTTGTGAAGGGCTACCGGCCCTCGCAAAGTTTTTCCACTTCCGGTATCACCGTAAAGAATGACAAAGTCATTCTTCTTAACGGCTTGAATAAATTCTTCCCTTCGATCATCAAATGGAAGATGTCCGGGCCGACCAAAACTAGAAATATCCTTTCTCATCACAATCTCCTCACGAACAAGCTTCCCGACCCTGTGCCGGAAACACCCTCGCTTGTTCCGCATCCTCTAGGACACTTGCCGATAACCCTATGTGTTCAGGCTCGACCATAAAATTCAGAGCAAGGGTTTGCTCGTAAAAAATAATCTATAAATTTTATCTCAAAAAATATGAGATAAAAAATTTCAAAGAACAAATCTTTAAGAGACTTCAAAAATATTTCTTTAAAATCTCTATAGAGAGGTTCACTTGCCGTATCAAGTGAACCAAGAATTAAATCATATCCTCTTAAACCCAGCTTCCCCATCCGGGCCTAAATTGGAATAAAACTTCCCAATAACTTTTGGCCCGACCCCATTAGGGGCCAAGTCAGACCATTCAACCAAGGTCTCCCCAGGTACTATATCGTACCTGGCAAGTTCCTCCAAAGTTTCAAACCCTGAATTACTCGCCGTAAACTTTTTCCCATTTTCGATATTTTTATATTCTCTCATAATTCCCTCCTACAGGAATTTTGCCCTTAGCATTATCCCAACACTTGCGGGATTTCGCTTCGAGCTTTGATAATTTTCCCATCAACTTCTCTTACATGAACAACATGTG
>JALWAF010000135.1:13604-22608 GCA_027016355.1 Candidatus Moraniibacteriota bacterium
TCGGATTGTAACCGAAACTCAGTATATTTCTCCGCAATCTTTGCTCATCTTCATGAAAATTCTCCATTGAAGTGTGCTGTGATCTACTTTATTTTTAATAAACAAAGCGAGAAACAACTTTACAAAAGCGCCCTGTGAAATCATTTTACATAATTTGCTTGTATAACAATTTCATAGACCGCCTTATTTTTAAAATACTGCCTTTGAATAAAATGATTCACACTTTTACTTTAATGCTGAATTATAGCATAATTTTTAATAATTGTCAATACCACACAACTGAATTATGAAAAGAAAAAGTCACATGGTATGATAGTTGTATTTAATTAAACTAACATATAACCATATGACTTTCTAAATTTTTTAACTTAAAAAATTTAATTGTTGGACAAGGAAGAATGAATTGCATTCTCCCTTGTTTAATTATCTTTATTTAACTTTTTTTTCTTTTTTCTTTTTTTGTGGAGCCAGAACGAAAAATGCTAAAAATCCTAATCAGTCCTACCCATATTGCCACAGTTGGCCATATAAGCATGATGGTTGAACCACCAACTACAGCTATGGCAGCCAGTCCTGCATTATGCCCACAATTACCTCTTCCTAGCACTCTAGAAGAGATAATTATAGCCACTACATGCAAGACAACAATAAAACCAACGCCAGCAATATTGCCTGCCAAATTACTTGCAAATATCCAAGCGGCAATGTACGAACCAATAGTATAATACAACCACCAACCGGCTACACCCACTGCAAGAGCAATTATTCCTCCTACTATGTGATTTTTAATTCCACCAAAGATAACATCCTCAACTACAAAAGATGTTATTTTTTTCAGAAGACCCATTAGTCCATCGCTGTATTCTCCTCTAACCAACAATTTGAACCCGTTGTTCATTATGATTGTCGGATAGACCAACAATCTACTGCGATTGTTGGATGACAGTAGTAACACCAGGTGGCACGACAATATGAGGAAGGTCACAAGACCCTTGATCCCAATCTCCTCGCAAATTGCAGGAGAAACAATTTTACCACACAGCAATTCCACCCCTTGCACAAAAGCGTACCAAAATCCCCCTCCAAGCATCATGAGAAAAATTCCCTTTATGATCTCAAAGAAGGAAGTGGTTATCTTCTCTTGTTCAAAGGGGGTGTAGAAATACCCCGATACACTCCGACACTTTCGTGTCTCAAAGCCACTGACCTTATTGCCCGTGGTAACCGAGCTAAACCAGTCATCGGCTTTAAGCCCCTTTTCCTTAATAAGCACACTTGCATTCACAAGTGCGTTTTTTCCATCCTCATCCATCCAAAGTTCCCACACATCCCCGGAAGGTGCGAAAAACCTATAGGCTTTCCTGCCATATCCCGGGGAAAAACTTTCAGGGTCTGGAGTAAACCCAAAAAGCAACTCCAAAACCTCATCCATTTCCCATCCGGGAGGAACAAGGATTTCCTGAATAAGCCGAAGAAGTATTTCATTCACTTCTCCGCTATTCACTCTCACCATCAAGTTTTCCACACCGGCCCTAACGGACCCGTGCCTCTTTATAATGCGCTTCCGAACTTTCCCAGAGGGAATGTTCGTGTCAATATCATTAAAAAGTTTTTCTATTTTTTCTTTTTTCATTTTTTCCTCCTCCCCCGGCCCTTACCCGGAGAAATCCTAGTTTTTGAACTTATGCCCGCGATGAGGCTTATTCCGCTTCACCGTTGAAATTGTTTTTTAAATATCCTAAAATAATCTCAACAGTGAAGCGGAAAATTGTGTTTTTTTAAAAGAACTGTTTCCTTAATGAATCTTCTAAAATAATTTAAAAGACTCAAGCAAAGAAAAAATCTTTTTCAATTTTCAATTTTTAAATTTTTAAATGGAATGTCTTCATTGTTTCATTATTTAAATGTTTAAATGCTTAGATGTTTACACGTTTATATGCTTACATGCTTAGATGTTTAAATGCCCGTCTTCCAACCACAAACTTTCTAAATCTCCCCATCTAAAAAGCTTGATTGTTGAGGCGAGCCGAAAAGAAAAATAGAAGTAACCAACTTCTTTTTCAATCCAACTCACCCAGTTAGCCTTTACCCGGCACCAACTTTGTCAGCACCGAGCCCTCTCTCCCCACAGTCCACACCCTGTGGGGAATTTAAAAAAGAACGAAATTTGTATCACCCGGCGTGGCGAGTGATACTTTATTGATTCCGCCGAAATTTTTTAAACTCCTCATAAGTATCCGGCGGATCGGCAGATCGCCGGTTTTTAACCCGACGAGCCAACCGGAAATCATCAATCCCGGATGGCTTTAGTGCCACAATGGGCTCAAATCCGATTGCTTCCGCCTGGAAAGCGCTTATTCTCACAAGCGCCAACTTGTCCCATTCATCCACCCAGAGCTCCCATCTTTCTCCGGATAGATCACGAAACGCCCAGACACCATCCTCTCGAATATCTAGGCAAAAATTCAGGAGCAATTCCATAACATCTTCATCACTCCAATCGCCAGGAGTCAATTGCGAAAACTCATTCGCAGTCAACTCCTCCTTTTCTCCTTCCTTAACCTTCCGGATAAAATTCTTCACCGCCATCTCAATAGAGGGATGGCGACGGAGAATATCTTCTTTGTACCAAGAAGGCAATTCCGCCTTCAGGTCCTTCAGGTACTCCTGGAATTTCTCGTTATACTTCTTGTCCATTTCTTTTCCTCCTCTCTTTTCGTCTTTCAATGACTACACCTATGTAGTCATTCCATGCCACTAAGGCACTTACCATAATTAAGGTCGGCGCTATTAGCCAGACCAAACAACTCATCACAAAAATCCCGCCGGCAGATGCGGAGCCTCCTCCAGATGTAAAAAAAATATAGGCTGCAACCACGTGAAGGAATATGATAACTCCCCACCCAGCTTTTGCTGATACCTCACCGTCTGCAAAGCAAGCTCCAATATGAGTGCCAATTAAGTAATATATCCACCAACCTGCGATACCAAGGAGTATCAAGCCTATTCCCAATACAACTCCCCACGCTAATTCAAGAATATCTTGAATTCGAGGATTTTTAATTTTCATCACCTTCTTGTCTCTTTTGAATTTGAATTTCAACAGTTTTATCCCATTAACTACCATCGTTGTTGGATAAATTATCCAACA
The DNA here is from genome assembly GCA_027016355.1 of Candidatus Moraniibacteriota bacterium. Classification (GTDB taxonomy): domain Bacteria; phylum Patescibacteriota; class Minisyncoccia; order Moranbacterales. The sequence continues at coordinate 16,756 of JALWAF010000135.1, forward strand.
AATAACAGATGGCAATGATTTTTTTGGAATACGATATGCCACCAGCGACAAGGAAGCTATCAAAAAATATATACTTCCTCGTATATCAATTTCCCCAGAAATATCTGAAGGAATAACTTGACCGCACAATCTAAATATACCTTCAGCAACAACCAACAAAATCCCTACACCTCCAAAAATTAACATCATTCCCTTCATCTTTTTTCCCATTTTTTCCTCCTCCTACTTTTATCCAGAGAAATATTGGTTTTTAGCCATTGCCCGATTAATCTCTATCGGCACCAACTTGTCAACACCGTGTAATTTCACGCCCTACAGAGAGAAGTTACTCTACATGAAGAAATTTTTTTATCACGATATTTTTTCAAGCGAGAGATCCTCTCCCCATATTTGAGAAAAACGCCACTTTTCCCCAGAGGGAGAAAAATAAATCTCCCAACCTTTTTCCTCATCTTTTTCTTTTAATACAAATCCGAAGAGAAGTTTCATAACTTTCTCCAGAGATATATCCTCCAGCCAAATGCAATGCAAGTCTCCGGCAGACAAGGTCTGCACCTCACCGCTCACAACCCCGTCAATAAGAGTACGAACAGCCTCAGGAATAGAAGATGCACCAGCTCCTTCCAGGAAGTCATCCAGGACTTCCGGGGCGGGGAAATTCTCTTCCAAAGCCTGGATATACTCCTCCAGGCTGGTAATTTTTTCCGCAACAACTTTTTTCCGATGTGCTTTTACCTCTGATTCACCGGGAAGTTTTGTAAGATTCCCTTCTTTGTCGTACATCTCCCGAAGACCCGGGGTCTCGAGCCACTCCTCAACTCTTTCTTGATTAAACGGGGAGTTGAAGAAAATCCCCTGCTTTGCACACTCCAAGACAACATCTCGTAGTGTGATATCAGGAGACAACTCATACACCGCCGCCGGATGCTCTCTCACGCCCGGAACAGCTTCAAAAACTAATTCTTTAAGGTTTTTTGACTCCGGACTAAAGGGGTGGAGGTAACGCTCCATACCAATCCGAAGCATTATACATCCAGCATACTCTTTACATGCCAATCTTAAATCTTCCAAGTTTTCGATTTTTGCCATAATTTTCTCCTGTTTTATCAATAAGCGAAAAACTCTTTTCTACTTTAAAGAACCATTTATTTAAAACCACAAGCAAATTCTTATGATTTTAAAAAATGGTGGGAGTAAAGTTCGTTTAATTATAACGACTTACTCCCATAAATCTATTTCCGACAACGAGGTCGGAAATCTTGGCCAACGCGACGACCACACATCACGTTAGCCACATGTGTGTGAATATCAGGGATATCAACGCCTCTTGCCATATTAAAGTTGGTGTTGACTGTTGAAACATCCCACAGTCTCGCCCCCTCCAATATGGCTCCGGCGAAATTACACCCATCCAACTTGGCACCAGTGAAATCAACTTCACTAAGATTAGCGCCAGTAAAATTAGACAGTGAAAGGTCAGCGCCTTTCATATCACTGCCTCTCAAGTCAGCATCAATAAAACTTGACCTGACTAATTCCGCTCGATCTAAATTACAACCAACTAAAATAACTTGATTACAATTCAGCTCTTCAGCAAAAAGCCGAAACATATTAGAACCAGTCAGATCAGCACAAGCAAAATTAATATCAATCAATCTTGCCTTCTCAAAATTGCTTCCCATTATATCGCAATTCTCAAAAGAGACCCTTTTAATACTTGCCCTATAAAAATCCGCTTGGATAAAATCACTATCATAACAATCCATTTTCAGCAGTTTAGTTCGCCGAAAATTTCCCATGGAATTGTCCTGGTTAATAAATTCCCCATACTCAATCTCCAAAACTGCACCTTTTTGACGCAATTTTTCTACTTCTACTCTCAATGAATTCATGATTTCCTCCTTTGAAGAATTGTCACAGAACTCTCCCCATTAACAGAGGGTAAAGAGTTCTTTTTTTTCCTTAAAGAACCATTTATTTAAAACCACAAGCAAATTCTTATGATTTTAAAAAATGGTGGGAGGCAAAGTTTAAAAAATTATTAAAATTTTACCTCCCTAATTAATTACGATTCGACTATGACACCGGCAAATCCACGAATGGGGTTGCCATAGGCGTCACCGACGCGGTTCGGAAGTGAGTTGCCCCATCTCATAAACCGCTCAACTGCTTCGGGGGTGGTATGTCCGCCGAGAACAATCTTGATGTTACCAGTCGGATTATTACCACGGTCAGTCTCTGGCAGGGACGCCATATAAGCCTCCCCGATTGATAAAGCCGCATCTGGCAATTCGTCAATCAATCCAAACTCTCGCAGATCGCGCACGCCATCAACCAATGGCGCTGCCAACAACTTCTTTTTTGCCTCTTGAATTGAAGCAAAAATTTCCTCCTTTGATTTATTTGGTAATTTTGGATGATTGGTATAGAACCTCTCAATCATCTTTATTCGATATGCCAGAAATTCCTCCGGTTGAACTCCTGGGCATCGTCCGGCGTAAGCATCAGCCGGGCAGTTGTCATCGGCTGCCGTAAGAACAATCTCTTTCGGAATCACCCACGTAAAAGCCGAATCCCACAACAATGGATCCTGGAGGTCATATCCAACGATCCAATCCCCTTCTAGAAACCTGCAATAGGCCCCTTTATCACGCCCATAAAACCTACTTATACAAGGCGTCCAGCCAATCTTTTCCCACATTTTCCCACCATATTTAAGAGTGAGAATCTCTAACAACTGGCCAATTGAGCTGGCCGACATGAATTCCTTCGGCCCAAGTCCATAGCCTGGGTCACCTGGGTTGTGATGATCGCACTGAGCGATCACTTCGAGGTCACCGGCTGCTGCCGGCGAACACTCAAAAATTACAACCCTTTCCACACTATCGAGGCTACCCTCGTCAATGCGGAAACCGTCAGCATAATATGCATTGCCGGCGTGCACCGGCTTACCATTAACTGTGGCTGTGGCAAGCACACAGCCAACACTTCTGGCAATGTGCCGTGCCATACTTTCCTCATCATCCTTCCCGCCAAAAATTATCATCACTCTCTTCATGTTTTCTTTCCTCCAACTTAGATTTTTAATGCATACTTCATTGATATTGAAAAGAACAAAAAAATCTTCCTAGATTGATTTAGAAAGACTTTTTACAAAGCTTTTATTTATTTGAAGTGCAATATTTCAAAATTAAAAGCATTGTAAAAAATTTTTCTTAGATACAATTTAACTTAAGTTAATTTTAGTCAAATATATTTATAGTATCTTGATATTATTTTGTAAAATATAACTTTTATTTGATACACTCCTTTCTCTTGGCGATTTCATATTATAACAACACAGTATAACATCTTTTTTATATTTTGTCAAGATTTTACAAACAATTTTTCTTATTTTTATATTTTTTTGATGTTTTATAGTATTTTTTGCCTATTTTATGCATTATTTTTGTCATAAATATTTGACAAAATGGCGTATATTTGCTATAATAGGAATAATAGATAATCAAAAATCATTCAATTATAACTGTAGTGGACGGTCGCGACCGTCCATTACAAAACAAAAATATTTCATGTTCTCATTAATAAATTCCAAACACAATGCAAAATTCAATACTTACACAATTAGGACTTGATGATAATCAAATACTTATTTATACTTACCTACTTAAAAATGGAGCATCCAGAGCAAGCACAATAGCAAAAAACACACCTCTCAAGCGTGGATTGGTTTATAAAATACTTGATGAACTTGTAAAGCTTCAAATTATAGAAAAAAATAACCCTAAAGGAACTGTATCCATATTTACAGCACTTCATCCAAGTACGCTCAAAAGCTTAGCAGAAAGTAATGTGCGTCAAGCACAAAATGCACAAAATCATTTAGATAGTGATATTGGTTCATTCATATCAATGTACAATCTTACCAACAACAAACCGGGTATTGAGTTTTATGAGGGGATTAAAGGTGTTGAAAAAGTTATTTATGATACCTTAACAAGTAAAACAACAATTTATACTTATGCTGATATGGAAAAAGTGGAAAAGTATACAAAAAAAATTAATGATGCTTATACTAAAAAACGTGACAAGATGGATTTAAAGAAAAAAGTTTTATTGGTTGATTCTGAATATACCCACAACTTATTAAAAGAATACAAAAAAACAAACCTGGATATTAGGTTTGTAAAAAATGCTTCTCATTTTGCTACTGTTATGCAAATTTATGATAATAAAGTTTCCTATGTTACACTTTCAGATGAAAAAATGATAGGGATTATTATTCAAGATAAAAATATTTATGAAATGCACAAAGTATTATTTGAAAGTATGTGGGAAATGGCTAAAACAAAGAAATAATATTTTACTCTGTGATTTTTTTCTCAAATCCACAATAAATATCGCCGGTATTTCTATCAATATCATATTTGGTTAGTACAAAACCTTGTATAAGAAATTGTTTTGTTTGTTGGGTAATGTTATCTTTTGTGAGTTTTATTATGAAATGATTTGTGTTTTCATTTAGTTGTTCTGTTGATTTGATAATTTCTTTTTGTAATTCTTCATTTGATAGTTTGTTTTGAAAATAATAATTTTTGTTCTTTGGTTCTCTTGTTATATGAAATAAATCAACACCTGTGTCTTTGTAATTTTGTGTGATGCTGTCTACTATGAAGTGGTGTCTGTTTATATAATGCCCAGTAATTGCTGTTTGTGGTATTGCATCTGCCTCAACAACCACATCTTCATCAAAACTGTTCAACACTTTATCCAATAAAGAAAGTCCCAAGTTGAGCCCTTGCATATTATCAACAACATTAAATGATGCCACATTGAATGATCCTAAATATTTTCTTTTTTGGGAAATATGGTCAATACGCAAAAAGGCAAGTGTTTTTCCTCTCTTTTCGCCCTTCTCGACATAACGATATACTTTTGTGTTTGTGCTATTCAAGAGTTTGTCTACAAATGATTCTAATAATATTTTTTGCAATTTTGGATAATCAAAAAAATTATCAAAATACGTATCCAACATATCTCCAATCTGTCGAAAATCAATAGGCAAGTCTTTCCACTGTTCCTTTACTTGAGGTAGTGAATTTAAATAATCCCAAAAACGTACTTGCAAATTATGCATAATATCAAGTTTTACAAGCCTATTTGTTGTCGACTCTAACAAATCTAACTCCCCATTAAGAGCAAAACGTTTAATATTATTATCATCAATTTTGGTAGCAAGATAATTTTTGAGAAGTGTTTGGATATTCTTATTACTCTGAATATACTCTACGATATTTTCATCATAATGAATATTTTCAATATCTTCCGGATTAATTTCTTCAGATATTTTTGCCAAAGCTAAATCTCCCTTAAAAACAAAACGATATTTATCAACTATTTTTTTATATGATTCTTCATCATTTTTTACCCTTTGCACTTCTGCAAAAAAACGCTCTCCGGTTAAAGCAAATTGCTTACTTTTTGCATAATAACCTTCTTGCTCCATTTGATAACTCTTATTTATAAATTCCTTATAAATATCATATGCTGTATCAACATGAGAATCAACCAAAATTGGATTATTTGTATATAGAAGTCGGGTGATTATTTCATTTCTTTTTGCATTCTTTTCATTATTCCACTCACCTCGAGACTCTTGATCAAGTTCTAATAATGAATCTACCACGTCTTTCACAACGTGTTCATATTTTGTCAATGTATCGTGCTCTAAGTTCAAGAATTAGTTGCAACACCTATATAAAATAACTAATATATAGGTCATATGAAAAATAATAAGAAAAGCGGTGCTAAACCACTAACATTAAGAGAAAGAATTGAAATTGAACATAAATA
>JALWAF010000136.1:0-6727 GCA_027016355.1 Candidatus Moraniibacteriota bacterium
TCCTATAATATATCATGACTTAACTATTGTCAATCAAAGTTTTATTTACTAGAGTGTGTTTATTATAAAAAAATCCAACATTCAAATGTCGAAGGTTGGACCTTTTATTCTTATTTACTGTTCGTAAAGACGCATTGCAATGCGTTCCTACATTGTATCCTCATACTTTTATTTATAACCCTCCAATATTCAATTCGAAGTCTCGTGATATTTGTGGACCGCCTGCTGATATTATGTCTACATTGAATATGAAGTCCATTGTTTCCGTTGCACCTGCTGATCGTTGGTGTGTAAAGTACACTGCCAAATCATTGCTACTATCAAATGGTGACTGAGAGCTTGCATCTACTGGTGTACTTGGTGGAAATGGTGGGAATGCAAATTGTGCATTAATTGCATGTGTTGGGATTTCCAAAAAGTCTGTATCTGCATGTGTAAATACACCACTATTTGACACTGCCTCATATGTCAAGAATGCTTGTGAACCGTTTAGGTTTGAATCTGATGTAATTGCTTTTAAGACACGATATCTTTCATCTTTGCCACTTGTTGCTCCCACAACATTGATTGTGGGATTATTTAATTGATCTTCTAATAGTGTTGGGATGTAATAATTCACATCTATTTTATTGATACGTGGTGAATATGCTTCATCTCCCGTACGCAAATACGCACGTACTTTTATACATTGATGATCGCTAAATTCATCAGGCAAGTCTGCCGATTTTTCATTTGTATAATATGTAACATAATCAATACTTGTATCTGCCGATGTGCTAATTGTTGTTGGATATATCGTTTCCCATGTTGAGTATACTGCCCCAGCACAATTAGGCACTGCATCTGCATAAGAAGCTTGATATTGGACTTGCTCCACGCTATTTTCTGAGCTTCTATCATTTGTTATTTCTTCCCAGCTAATACTTTTCCAAAATGTATGTTCTCCATATGTTTGTGCACTTGTGTCTACTGCAAATTCCATAAATGCCTCTGGGTCACTGCCTGCTCCAGCACTATCAAATCCAGATTCATAATATAAACCTTGTTCATCTACAGTATCTATATCTTCTACAACAGGCTCAATTTCAGCTCGCTTTCGAACTTGTGGCCATGTTAACCAACTAGTCTCATCTGTTATATTAGAATTTAGATGATGCTCATAATATGCATACACTGGTTCATCACAAGTCATATAATAACCTGCTTGAAAATACGCGCCATCTGACGTATCAGCTCCTCCAATATGAATCTTATTTGGATATGGGTCAACTTGCCCACCACCAGTTTGCGGTGGAATATTATTCATTGTACCCGTTGAATCAGTTGTAATCTCTGTACCAGTATCATCATAAACACGACACGTAACATTAGCATCACGTGCAACTATTGCCATGTATTGTGTAGGATTTGCTACTACGTATTCACGACTAAATTCTTTTTGAGATAAAAATGTAACAGTTTCTACACCATCTGCATCTGCATAACTAGTCGCTCCAATTGGTGCATCAGATACAATGTGATATCCAAGCGCCGTACCTTGTGAGCCTCCGCCTGATTCAGTATAAGCAAAATTATTTGAAGCATTAAGTACAATATTTGATGATGTGCCATCACTTCTGTAAAGTGTTACATTTGCATCATTACTTGCACCAAGTAAAAGTGAACCCGTGCCAATTCCATAAAGCTCATACATACCAGAATCTTGTTCAAGTGCAAGATGTGTTGGATAAAGAATTTTTGAATCATTATTACTTGCTTGATGAAAACCTAATATATCTTCATCAGAAACAATCTTAAATACTCGTGTATTTGTAATATCTTGTGCCACTGTGACAGTCGTTCCTGTTGCTACTGCAACTGTTTGCAATGTTGTCCATCCAGCTCCAGAGCTTTCTTGAATTTGCACACTTGCATCAGCAAACGGTGCATAAAAACTAAACACATCATTACCTCTCTCAACTCTGTAAGTAAATTCTTTACCAGCATATGCTATAGGGACTGCTGCATCTGTCGCATCTCCATCAAATCCAATATGCAATGGTCCTGTTACAGAGTATGAATCTGCTTGTACAACTCCTGCACCAAATGGCAATGTCACGATTTCTCCTTCATCAACAGTTTGTGTTGTTGCTGTATCATTTACTTGATTTCCATCATTAAAGGAAATGATGGAAAGTGTTTCACTGACCGCACGTTCATCTACTATATAATAATTTATTTTTGGATTAGTTGTCTGAAATACTGCAAAATGATTCCCTGTTGTAGTAAACCCAGTTAATAAAGTTTCATTGTCAATAGTCACACACGTTAATTCTGGACTAGTTGTATTGTCATCTGTATCAAAATCTCCTCTGTACTGAAAGTATTGATTATCAATTACATTTGTAAGTGCTGTACTTGGAAATCCTAAAGTATTATTTGTTTCTTCTGTATAATACGTTGAGCCAGTTCCGTCTGGACCTATATAACTTTCTCCACTACAAGCATTATCATCACAACTTCGCACTTGAAATTTAAGACGATTTGCACCTCGACGATACATATTTTCAATTTCAGTTTGTGAAAGAGTTCTTTGCCACATTGCAACTTCATCCATACGTCCATCTACCTGTTCACCCCCACCCCCAGAACCTCCTATATAAAGAGCATTACTATTTGACATTCCCCCATATTCAACCGGTTCATCTGCTACAATTTGACCATTTACATACAAACGTTCTCGTGTTGCATCTGCAGTATATGCTATAAAATACCATTGACCAGCAGTAAGTACTGCTGAGCTTGTTTGAATTGTATTATAATTATATAAAACACCATTGTTTTGTTCAAAATAAACTTCTTGATGATTTGATGTGTCAATATTTTTATGAACAAAGCTTTGCCATCCATTTGTGGTATCTAGATAAATCCAAGCTGAAACTGTGATATTGGTTGAAAAATCAAGACTATTATCATCTGGGATTATAATCTCATCATCGGTACCATCAAAATCTAATCCTGTATTAAATCTGCCTGCTGAACTGTAACCTGCTCCATTATATGTTCCATCATTTCCATTACCAGATGAATCTATAATTGACCCACTAGATTCATTCATATGTAATAGAAGTACATTATCAGTCATATCCATATTTCCTCCACCATATACAGTTTCAACGCCCTCATTATCTGGCAATTCTTTAAAAGTTGGATAATTTGATTCCCAAGAAAAATTAGTCCAAGCAGTACTAGCTCCTGCATCAAAAATTTCTGACGTATATTGACCAGTGCCATTTGTAAGTCCTGTACTATCCAATTCTGTCCAGTTATTAGTATTATCCCACTGTGTATCTGAATATGTTCCATTATTAAATTCTGATTGAGTACAAGTTTGTTGTTGTGAAGTTGTTGCTGGATAATAATATATATAATATGTTGCGCTACTACTTGCAGAAATTGAAGGAACTTTTATCCACATCTCACCAGTGTTTGCTGTATCATCATAATTTTCTAAACTGTACACTATATTATCACTACCATCACCAACACTTCCAGCAACACGGATATCCCCACCATCACTTTGTGTATTTCCAAAAAGAGAACTAGCATCAGCACCTAGATCAATAAGAATTTGATAATCTTCTATTGCTGATGTTGATGTATTATTTACTGTTACAGGTATACGATGAGTCCATGTGTGTGTACCATCGATACTCCATGAACCATTCTCAACACTACTAGTAGAATATGTTGGGGCAGGTGAAATAAACTGTTTATTTTGCACTTCATTCCATGCATTATGCTCATCATTTGTAGTAGCAAATTCGTCATATGCAAAAATTGGATTGTCTGCTACAATACAGGCTCCTTTTGGAATGTTCACACCATTTGTTGTTGAGCCAAAATATACTTTACCTGGATAGTTCGCAGCGGGCGTAACTGTTGCTGTATCATCTGGAGCACCTACTCCACATGCTGTACCATCATTGTACAGATTAACTGTTGTTGAGATATTTTCTTTTGTTGCAATTGCAATATATTGAGCGTCTTCTGAAAAATAATATTTATACCCCATCTTTTCAACTGGTAAAAATGTAGTCGCTTCACCACCATCGCCATCAGCAAGTGAGCTAACACCTATTAATTTATCTGCAACTACACGATGTGCAGGATCACTTCCCTGTGATCCACTATCATTTACTGTTATATTTTCACCACGATTTAAATTATATGTAGTATTTGTTCCTGTGCTTCTATAAAGTGTAATATTTGTATTATCGTATAAAGCAGCAATTTCTACACGACCAGAACCAACTCCATACCACTCAGTAGATGCTGGTGCCATCACAAAACTATCTCCTCCTGTGCTACCGTGATGTTGTGATAATATGGGACAACCATTTGTCACTTCTATCATTACAGCACTATCATTTGCAATACCAGTTGTTGCATTATTTGATGTATGCAAATTATGTGCAGTTCCTTGAGTTATTGTAAATGATCCATTTGTAACAATATTATCGTTTTCATTTCTTACCTCTACATCTGCATCACACCAAGGTGAAATAAAAGAAAAGTAATTTGTATATCTATCCATCCTATAAACAAAGTTTTCACTAGCAAATGACGCCGGTACTAAATTATCTGTACCATCAGCATTATAAGTTCCATTGATTGGATGTGTTGTAGCAATTCCTGTTGTTTGTGTAAAAGTTGGACCTGAACCAGTTGGAAAGTATGCGTCTTCATATTGATTTAATGTATTGTTATATGTAGAAACAGTAACATTATTATTATCCGTATAACTTGCAAATTTTGTTGCTGTGCCTTCTGCTGTATCAGCAACTACATGATAAATGTTTTCAGGATTTGTATATGTAAAAACATTATTTCTTGAAGATTGAGAAGTTGCCCCATTATTACCATAATACATGCATACTTTTTCTGTTGTACCAGCATCAATATTATCCATCTGCAACCAAACACGAGTAGATGCTGTATTCATATCATCGGCTATAAAATATGGTAATTGATTTCCCTCACTATCCAAAAAACGCATATCATTTCCATTTGATTGCATTTTACCAGCACTAACCAAAGAAGCTGTATCCAAATCTAAATACACTTGATACTGCGTTTCATCTTGAGCTCCAGTCGTTGTATGATCAACATCAAAACACTTACGATATTTCCAATTGTATTTATCACTAGCATTTACACTAACGCATTTCAATTCTGGTGATGTTGTACTAACATCTGACTCTAATTCCACCTTATATTGAAAATATCTATTATCTGCCACTCCAGAAAGTGTAACCGATGGTGTTGTTAAACTATTATTTAATTCTTCAGTATAATATGTACTAGATGTGCCATCTGGACCCACAAATGATTCTCCACTACATGCATTGTCATCACAACTACGCACTTGAAATTTTGTTCTATGAGCTCCTCGCTCATACATTTCTAGCACGTCAGCAGCTGATAATGCTTCATGAGTTATAAATACCTCATCAATTTGTCCGTCAAAATCTAATCCCGAATTCCGAGTATAAAAATCACCGATTTCAACAATATCCGTAGTAGATTCTGTTAATGTTCTAGTATCTTTATCTGTCTGAAGCACACCATTTACATATAATTTCATTTCAGTTCCATCATAAACACATACAGCATGATACCACTGCCCCGTCACTGGCATACTGTCAGAATTAGTATAAACTCCACTACCACAAGCAATTTTTTGTACAGTGCCTACTTGTAAATTATATCCATTTGGCCATGCATTCATCCGAGAAACAATCCCTGCCCAATTACGGAAATTATCTGCTTTAAACCATGCTCCGTAACTTACCTTATCAACAAAATTGAGTTTATGTGAAGAATCATCAATTCGCACTTGTCCCTGACTACCTCCTGAAAAATCTAACGCTTTATTAAATCTGCCAGCAGCGCCATAAGTAGTAGTTGCTCCAACTGTCCCACTGAGTCCACTTCCTGAAGAGTCTGAAACATTACCCGAGCTTTCCTCAAAATGCAAAAGAAGTTCATTATTTTGCATATTACTATTACCACTATCATAGCCAAACTCTGATTGTCCATTATCTGGCAAATCTTTCAAAGTTGGATGAGTTGTATTCCATGATAACGTATTCCAGCTAATGTCATCCCCTGCATCAAAAACTTCTGAAGTATAGCTCCCGGTTCCGTTTGTAAGTCCTGTTGCATCCAACTCAACCCAATTATTTGTCCCATCAAATTGTGTGTCACTATAAGTTCCATTGTTAAATGCTGATGCAGAACATGTTTTGTAATTATTATCATCCCACCAATCAGTAACGCTAGTGTCTGGAGGATTATCTCCATAATGACCTAACTCTAAATAGTCATCTGTGCTCGCATAAGCTATCAAATCTTCATTTCCGGCCTCAAAATTCCCCGTAGAATACGTCTCAGCATCAAAATCAGCTTTTGAATCAATATCTTTTGTCGAACGTGTTTCATATTTTAACAATGTTATACCTTCCGTCACAGCTGTTTCATCTTTTGTAAAATTTTGAACTAATATTTCTGCTTCAGTTACCAAAAATCCATAATACTGTGATGTTATGATTACAAACACAAAAAGAGAAATTGAGAAAGCTATTGCTACACCCCTCTGAGTTTTAGCAAGTCCTAAACTTGATATCTATTGTATATAACCTACTTTTTTTTTTACTCTTTTTGTCCCTGCTTCAAAATATTTCAT
>JALWAF010000136.1:6737-7261 GCA_027016355.1 Candidatus Moraniibacteriota bacterium
TCTTTTTTGTGAAATAATTTTATATATTTTCTTATATTTTTTTCTTGTAAAAGAAAAAAACCCCCTTGTCATTAATTTTGGTTTACCTGATATATATCTAATTTTTCGAGTATTTTGAAACATTTATTTTTTATTTGCTACCACCCTTATTTGAGTAATAACTGGACTATTTTGACAATAAAAAAAGGTGCATCTCTTTTTATAAAAAATTTGTTAATAATATCACAAATTTTTTATAAAATAGAGACCACCCTTATCGTTATTCTTTCTATTATCAATTATACACTAAAAATGCCGTAAAGTCAATTATAGACTCAAAACTAGAGCTTTTTCTCTTTATTTTTTTCTCAAAAATGTGCCTGACACAGGGCTGTAGCAATACTTTATAATCATGCTTGATTTTTTATATATTTTTAACATTTGAAAATGTAATTTTCAACAAAAAATAAAGTAAATTAATTTATTGATTTTAACTAAATTTTATATATTTTTATCTTTATTGACATTTTTAAAAAATTAATTTA
>JALWAF010000137.1:0-2234 GCA_027016355.1 Candidatus Moraniibacteriota bacterium
TGAATTTTTATTGGAGCACTGAATGGCTCATACCGGCGTATCCAAAAGGTAAGTTTGAAAAAAGCTTAGACATAAAAATTCCAATTTCAAGTGGCAGCCGTGTCAAACTTATCCCTCCTGATATGATAAGTGATGTATGCGGTGTGCATTATACAGAAAAAATGCACGAGTTCATGAAGCAAAATCCGATAGCACGAATTAGCAGTGGTAACCGTACGGCTCATGGAGTTTGTTATGAGCTAGAAACCCTTGAAGGGGTTGGTATAGATTGCCTATGGCATGAAAGTTGGCTAACAAAGTTAGTTACAAAGTATGTTATATCTGACGACCAGCCAACTACTCTACTAAAAAACGATATTGTAGGTCCAAGTGACCAATGTCCTACAAAATTATTAAAAGGATTAACAGACTTATTTGGAAAGTCAGAAAAACTCCTCAAAATTGCCATGTTTGATTCGAATGACAACACAAGTGTCTTGAAAACACTTGATAGAAATAATATAGACTTTTACACATGGTGGGAGCGTGAATGGTTAGTAAAAATGACTAAACAGATCTAAAAACTAAAACTATAACATGATAACATGTTATAGTTTTTTATTACCCCCAAAAACCACCAGCATCGCTGGTGGTCTTCACTTGTACTCTAATTGATTATAATCTACCTATGCCAAAAAAGTAATCCTCACACTTACTGTCATCCCCGCATAGGCGGGGATCCAGAATTGCAAGTAAATTCTTATATATTTAGCATAATTTAATTATAGAATATTCTAAACTTTAAAAATTTATTTTAATCATGTAATTCATGTAAAACGTCCTAGATTCCCACCTACGCGGGAATGACAATTTTTTTATGATTAGAGGTGTGAGGGATTACCCAAAAAAATATTGACAAAAAATTGGTTGTATACTATACTTTGGTGTTTAGTACATTAAAAAAATAATATCAAATTTGAATTTCAACAATAACTGGAGGATAGGTACTATGACAGCAAAAGCTTTAGCTCCTAACGGACTAACTAAAGAAGAAGTGCTGGCTGATATAAGCTCAGTTTTAAATGAATCGTACTTAGCAAAGCAAGAGTTGAAAGAAGAATTAACAAAAAGATATTCTGATCTGTCAGATCTTGAGTATTTTTTTGACATTCTGTATGATGATTTTGGATCATATTCATTGGAAGATAAAACTCATGAGATACTATTTCATGAAGCAAGCTTAGTTGCGAAGGCAATATTAAATTTCGCTTATACAACCTCGGAGTCAAAAAAAGATCTCATTTATAAAATTTTCAGAGATTCTGACAATACCATTGGCATAAATAGGGTTGTAATTGAGTTAAATGAATTAAACTTCTTTGAGACATTAGACGATTTTGATGATTGTTTAAATGTTATGTGTTGTCGTGGTTCTCATACGCTCTATAGTGAAACTAAAACTATTTTGAGCAAAAAAATCGTATCACTCATAGGAAATGACCTTGAACTGGCTGAACGGTATTTACATAATTTCTCCAATACACTCGGGGAAGAATTAATGATAACGGCGCAATCGTTATTATTGACGCTTATCAAAAAAATATGCAAAATACCAAACGTCCCAAATCTACTGAAAGCCAGAAACTTAGCACACGGAAATCTGCCCAAAAAGCTTCAGGATCAATTTAATGAACTTGAGGCCAAATATGCAAAAAGATGGTATAAATCAGTCATTTCAAATAGTGGACTGGAAGAAAGATTTGTAAGATATCCGCTTTGGGAAGATGATTCCAAATTGAGTTCAGCTCATGCAAACGCATTAGTTAATTTAATCAAGGAAAATTCAATAAACCCATGGGTTATCAAAACTCTAGCTGACTCTTCAGCTAGTAATGATCAGATCGTGAATCAACTAGTCATAGCATTTGTTGAAAATGACTTGTTTCTCAACATTCACTCTTTACATAGTCTACGATCTATTGCAAATACTGGACACGAGAATAGCTATAAATGTGCCTTGAAATGCATAAACCAAAAGATGCATGACTTTATTGTTTGTAAAGTGCAAAAGTGCACAAGTAGCATTGAAGTGTTATCAGTGTTCAAGCTCATTCCAGACGAACTTGGTAATGAGTTTGATTTGATTTTTTCTGTATTACGGGAGGTTTGCACTAAACTAGCAGAACTCAACCATGGACCAAAAGCAATTATTCGTTTTATCCAAAGGTTGATGGACCGTGATACCACCAATGGGG
>JALWAF010000137.1:2244-3343 GCA_027016355.1 Candidatus Moraniibacteriota bacterium
CCAATGGGGTGCTCTTAGCAATACACTTTTTAGTCGAATACAAAGTGCCATCATTGACTCTGTTGACTAGATTTAACATATCGCGCATGCGCGATGCTATCCAAAACTATCCAACATTCAATAACCATCGGACGCTATCTTGTGAAGAATTGGTTGGGAATCAAATACTGCAAAATGATCTGCTTGACCCGATAAATTCTTTTGAAACGCTTAGTGATTGCGTCAGAACAGAGTTAGTACCGGAAAAATTGCAAGGAAACCTTAAACTTGTAGTTGCTCACAAGTTAGATAAACTTGTGACATACAGACCCATTACAATTGAAGTGAATGAGTTAGAACATGCCTTGCGATTACATAGTTGGTTGGATATAGACAATCCAAAACTGCATACTTCTGTATCTTCCATATATCAAGCTAAGGTACATGAAGAAAGTCTGTCTAGTGCCAAAAAAGGCAATTCTTTAGCACGATTCTATTATGAAAAATTTTATAGAATTAGCAGAAGTTCTAGAGGTTTTGGAAGAAGGTTTGGAGGGAGGTTTGGCATAGTGTTTGAGAATGGCGTCATCCAAGCAGTGCTACAAGAACTGTTGTCTGGAAAAATGAGTACATTAGAATTTACAGAGTTAATTCATCTGTTAAATAATGATGGTATTACTACAGACAGCATGTTGGTTGATTTTTTTGAGAGCAATATTTTATATGATCACGATATTGCACTTAAACTTCAACAGGCAACTAGCAATTGTCCTCTGCACAACACATACTCTAGCACGATGCTTACTCAAGCATTGTCAAATACGATATCTTTCTCAGCACGTCAACCGCTGGAGAATTTGTTGCAGTTATTGAAAGATTGGGGGCCTAACGTAAATCCAAACATCAATGCTGCCGTGAAAAGGCAAGTTCACTTGTTAGCCAAAATGAATCTTGACGACGAGACATTGCTGATTGTTGGCAATATACCCGGAATTAAATTGGACAACAAATTAAACAGGCGTCACGAAATTATTTCTGAGCAACATGCAATCAAAAAACGCATAGAAAGTCTCGGAGATATTGATGAGGTGATTTCATATGCCTCTAATATAAATTGGGA
>JALWAF010000137.1:3353-7249 GCA_027016355.1 Candidatus Moraniibacteriota bacterium
AACAACTTGGACTATTGCTGAGCGTTTTAGCTTCTAAATGCGATGAGAAAAAAATCAATTTTGCATTATGTGAATTGGTAAAAGCACTGCCTCCGATACTAAATATTTTGGATTTAGAACGGGTCTGGTTTTATAGAACTGTTAATATCAAATCCGAAGAGAGCCTACACAAAATCCTAGTGAAGAAATTGCTTCATAATTGGACTACTGCTTTAGCGGATTATGACTTGAACGATATTTACAAGGATATCCGAAGAGGTGAGGTGTCATTTGTAACTATTGATAGTGTTGGTAATGCTATTCAAAAACATTATCTACAAAAAGCTAGAAAATATTCCAGCTTAGATATGTTTTTGCAAGAAGTAAAACACACTTCCTCAACCTCCGCCATGGTTCAAATTGGGCTGGAGTTAGTAGAGCAGTATCCATTAACTGATGTTGCGTTTGCATTTAGGGAGGCTTGTCTAAACAATGAGCTTTCCCGAAAGCAAAAAAAAGCCTTTGCAAAAATATTACATCTGAAAAAATCAGAATTAGTAGATTGCAATACCAATGAATTAAATACTATATTCTTGGTACTGAAAAATTTACCAGCTGATAATGAAGATGTTACCGTCTTTGCAAATGCATGGGCTGAAGCATATCTTGATGTTGGAATTAATCTGCATCAAATTGCTTCAATGTGCTCATATTCCCCAGACTATGGTATTAATATTCTGCTGAGGAATTATCTAGAGCGCAAACCTCTGCTGAATAACCAGCAAAAGAGGTTGCTGAAAGACTCGGTTTGGGAGGATGCCTTTGATCATTCATTTAAAGACATCCGCGAACTTCTAAAATAACCAAAACAACCACTGTGCGACATAGTCGTACAGTGGTTTTTAATTATTTTATAGTTTATTGATACAACAAAATACTAATATTCCCCCGAATATTAAAAAACTGTTACAGAATTATATGTTTTAGTAAAATAAAATTACTAATAAAAATTTATCAAAAGAAGAAATTATCCAGAAAAGATATAAGGAAAATTTAGTTCCGTCATCATCATGTTTAATGATAAAGTTCTTATTATTTCTCCACTTGAGGATTTATCAGCAGTACTCATCCAATCACAAGAGACAACTGCAACATTTACAGCAATGTTTGAAGGCCTGTGGCCTGTATCTAAAAAATATTAGGAAAACCAAAGCTATTGCCGAAGGATTTTGAATTTGATGTAGACTTAATGATTTCTGGAAACAAAATTGCAATGATTTCACTTACAAATCTAATAGGTGTTGTTATAGAAAATGAAGAGATGGCAAAACTTCAAAAAAACTTCTTACAATTTATGTGGAAAAAAATATAATTGACATACTTATTGCAACGTGATAGTATAATGTGTTCAATAGTGAACATGTTTTTTAATAAAACTCAACATTGGAGGTTTCTAAAAATGGCAACACACACATTTGTCCCCCACCCAATTTTTGCGGCACTTCTCAAGGCAGGTAATGAGTTCGGAGGAGTGCAATGGTGCAGTGAATCAAAGCTGCAAAAATATTTTTTATCTAAATTATATTGTCCTCATCTGTCAGAAATTGAACGATTTTCTGATACAGAGCTACGCTCATGGGTGTCAGAAGTTGCTGATGAATTAAATAAGATTCTCAGTACTGAAGGTTTTGATATTCAGCTTGATGAATTACAAAATAATGAAATCGGCGTTGTTGCTATTCTTGATCTGTTGCTGAAGTGGATTAAACGAGGTGTAAAAATTGATATTCAGGGTCTTAATAATATTGTCTATCCAGGCGTAAAGATTCAACAAGAACGTATAGATGGACGCGACACGTTCATTTCATGCCATAGTACAAACCATAAACATCCTATTGCAAAAGTATCTACTAAAAACGGTGATACTGTATGGATGACCATTGCTGACGAGGAAATTACTGGATTTGAGCTTTTTGAACACATTGAACAAATCCAAAAGAATATTTCTGTAAACTCAAGACAAACCTTTGTGCATTTCCCTATGATCAATCTTGATAATCAGCCAGACACCAGTTGGCTAGTCGGATTACCCCACACTGGTGGTGGCTGTATTACTCAAGCTATGCAACAAACCAAATTCAAAATGAATGAGGAGGGCGCACATCTCAAAAGTGCTGTTGCAATAGCAACGTTGCGAGGCATGGCCCCAAAAGAATCTGGGATTACCATCAATAAGCCATTCTATCTTTGGATAGAACGACCTAATGTCAAACTACCCATCATCTGTGCTTATATGGATTACGATGTCTGGAAAGACCCCAAAGATCTTAATATGTAATGGAGTAAACCAAACACTCTCGTAGATAAATGTCTACGAGAGTGTTTTATTTTGTATAGATTATATTATTTTGTAAATACCAGTTCCCTCTTTTTAAATTTATAAAGTTTTGCTGGACGGTGTTTAGCTCCTGTTTTTACTTTTTTTGTTTCTGTGAGTAATCCTAACGCAAGAATCTTTTTTCTAAAATTTCTTTTATCAATTTTTTCACCAAGTATAATTTCATATACATTTTGCATTTCTGTAAGAGTAAATGTTTCTGGTAATAAACCATATACAATATTTGAATATTCTATTTTTGATTTTAATCTATCGAGTCCATAATTGATTATCTCTTTATGATCAAATGCCATTTTTGGCAATTTACGTACATTTATCCATTCAATATCAGAATAATAATCCATTGTCTTAAGATTGAACTCATCACTATTAACTAGTGCAAAATACGCAACAGAAATCATACGACCACGAACATCTCTTTTTAAATCACTAAATGTATAAAGTTGTTCCATATAAATATCTTTTATACCAGCTTTTTTCTTTAAAACATTTTTTGCTGCTTCATCTAATGTCTCGTTTAACTGCACAATACCCCCAGGCAATGCCCACTTATCTTTATACGGACCACTACCAATCTCAATAAGTAGCACCATAAGCTTGCCATCACGAATAGTAAAAATCAGCGTATCAACAGCAACTGCTGGACCTATAATTATACTATTTTTATTTTTGCTATTTTGAATTTTCATATACAACTTACTAAAGTGTTAATAATACACTAACAATAGCACAATATGATAAATTTGTCAATCCAACAAAAAATAATTTTAGTAGCTAGTAGAATACATAATAGGATTATCTACAAGATAATAATAAAGGAATTTTTAAAAGAATTTAATAGAAAATATTGTAAAAGAAAGGTTTTTGGAAAATATTTTGTAGTTAAGAACAATTTTTATGTAAATAAACAAAGACATGAGTTAGAATAGTAAGTGTAATCCACTAATCATAAACTCATGTCTTATGAATTAATAATAATGTCATATAAAGAAAGTTGCAAGGTTGAAGGTGAGGTTATTACAAGAATTAAAATACTTCGTATGTATTTTAATAATGTTTCTTGTAAAGAAATATACAAAAAATGGAATTGTAATAAGAATACTGTAAGTAATATTATTAAAAAATGTGATAACGCTAGTAGTGAAGCTTTAGAATATTTAATGAAAAATATTAATATTCCTAGTAATAAATTGTATTTATTTGATTTTTTGAAAAATAAGTCAACAAAACCATTAACACATTCAAGGTGTTTAAATGATTCTGATTCTCAAATAATTATTGATAAACATGGTGATTCTAATTACGGTGCTAAACGAATGTATAATCATTTAAAAAGACAGGGATTTGATATGAATGTATATACACTTCCTAAAATTAAAGGAGTGTATAAAAGAAATAAGTTAAAAGTTAAGAAAAAACGTAGTGCTAATGGTAATAGACGTTCTTTGTATAATTATGATGCTATAGAGGCTTTTGAGTTTTTACAATACGATGTAAAACAAGTTTTAGATTTAAAAGC
>JALWAF010000138.1:0-1418 GCA_027016355.1 Candidatus Moraniibacteriota bacterium
CATTAGTGCTGGTCAAAGTACCGGAAGTAAGCTCGCCTGAACTATTAAAACTGAATACCCCTTCCCATGTCCTATTCCCAAACAAATCTGAATTACTTACAAACCAATCCCCTGCCAAATCGGTAGTACTTGCACCTGTTGTTTTTTTGATAAAAATATACAAGCCATTTTCCGTATCAGATGCTCCCTTACCGTAACCCGCCATAAATTTTTCTTGTTCATTGAGATCCATGGTAAGATTGGTCATAGTACCTGAAGCGTCTTGCAACGTACCGACAACATTACCAGGTGCATTGCTGGCCGGATAATTAACAACCAAAGATCCTAAAGTTCCACCTACAAACGTACGATTAGTTCCATCAGCACATTCAACTGCACCTGTAGCACTCCTGAAGCTCTCTAAGCCTGATAAACCTGTAAAAGTGATAGTTCCCCCACAGGTACGGTTTGCAACGAGGTCTGAATATGCCAAAAACCACTGATCACTTAGGTCCGTTGATTGCGCCTCACTTGATTTTTTTACAAATATAAATAATCCATTTTCACTTTCACCAACTGCCTTACCTTTACCAGCCATAATATTTTTATGACCATTAAGTTGCATGGAAAAGGATGTTGTCGTTGAATCGGAATCGGTTAATGAGCCAGTTACTTCACCCGTTGAGCTTGTATTTAACTTTCCATTAAGAAAGGTATAGTTCGCTCCTGAAGAGCTATTTAGAGTTCCATTGAGAAGTTTTCCAGATTGATTCAAAGTGGTGAGACCATACCATGTATGGTTCCCTCCTATATCTGAACCAGAAAAAAACCAGTCAGTACCTTTGTCTTTGAGTAGGATTGACAATATTGGCTGAAGCGATTGTTTAAGTTTAGGTAAATCTCCCTCAATAGCAGCTGTTTTTCCTCCATTATTCCCGCAAATAGTACCAGATGCTGTAAGATGCATTATGGATACTGTTGGATCAAGCGAGGCAGTAGCAGGTAGATTCCAATTTGAACAATCCGGATTCCCTGGATCCATATTAGGGAATTGAAAAATCAAATTTCCATTGCTGACAGTAGCTTGAAAAGGCTGAGGGATAGCTGTATTATCATCGGTAACCGTCCCTGTTAAAGATCCATTGCTTGCGGAAATTGCTATTAACAAATGCACACTCTCCGATTCACCCACAGCATCAACAGTTACGTCTCCTGACCAACTGCCAACATATTCATCAGTTGTAGCACTATGCAACGGGGTAACCCAAGTTGTCAGAAGTAAAATTAACACCAAATGTATCTTATTACAGAATCTCTTCATACTCTTCTCTCCTTTTGCGCTTGATTTTTGTTTGAGTTTATTTAGTCAGCCGAACGACCAAGCTCAGGGGCCGGCGGTGATTAAACCACAGAGCTTTGGGTGACCTGTAACCTTGCCA